>JAYVNW010000060.1:0-3383 GCA_043758225.1 Candidatus Kuenenia sp.
TTCAGGGAATAGCTGATTACGCCGGTCGACTGGTTGATGCTGATGGTTTTAATGAGTCCGGGTGACTGCGCAACAACCCGAACCGAATACGACAGGGGACCTCCATCTGCGTCATAAAACGCTGAGGCGGTATTGATCGTACCAGGAGCGGAGTCTTCCAGCACAATCACATCAGCAAGGGCAGTTGCCGTGGGTGGCTCGTTGAGATCCTGCACAGTGACGATCAGAGTTCGACTGGAGTCGGGAGAACCGGCAATCGCTGGATCGTCCAAAAGGACCGTGACTTCGAATTGCGTTTGTACCGAGAAGTCTATCGCGAGCCCGGATTTCAGTAACAGATTGTTGTTAGCGTCCAACTCAAATAAAGCTGCGTCTGGACCAGCAAGCGTAATCGCGTTCGTTCCGATTCCATCGTCCGTAACACTAACTGTGCCTACTCGTAGCGGCGATGTAAGCGTTTGATGTTCTGGAATGCTGGATCTCAATGCCGTGTACCTCAGGGTTGCCGGCTGATTCACAGTAAAAGTCACAGTCGTCACCTCGCCAACATTCTCCCCATCTGTCGCTTGGTATCGAAATGTGTCGGTGCCCGAAAATCCAACGGACGCTCGATACCAGAAAGTACCGTTGGCATTCAAACCGAACGTAGCAGCGTGGGATGGGCCATTGACAAGACTTGCCGTCAGCGGATTGCCATCAATATCAGTATCGTTGGCCAAAACTCCCATGGACGGACTGCTGATACTCAACTGCCGTGTGCCGTCAACGGCGTAGGAGTCAGCAACAGAAATCGGTGGATTGTTGACTCGCAGTGAGAAGCTCGACGAGTTGTTCGCGCCGCTAGAGTCGGTCACGGTGACAGTAATCGCCACAGTTGGTTCAATGACTGGATTGAGCTGCTGGCCAGATTTTAATTTCAAAAATGATCCGACAACACTAAATCGATTGTCGCTCACGGTCCACGTATGCGAATCACCAAAGTCAGGATCTATGAAACTCAACGTGCTAACGACTGCTCCATTTGTCAGGCCGGGAACGACCAGATCCGACAGTGTCGGTATCGACGGAGTCGTATTCAGAACTGTCACGACGAGCGGGCCAATGTTCATTGGAAACGTGCCGTCTTCGTCGATGGCACTGACCGCGATGGAGCGAGTTCCGCCTGGCAGCGAATACGAATGTGTCGCCGACGTCACCGTTCCGGAGACAGTTTGCGTCGAACCATCGCCCCAATTAATGGCGTAGGTCGAGATCGTGTCAGCGCCGGGATCGCTCGATGCCAGATTGATCGTGTAAGGAGTTCCGCTCGACGCCGTTGCGTTTCCTGTCACGTTCACCGTCGGTGCAGTATTGTTGATTGTGAGTGTCGTCGTCGCAACGGTGGAGTTTCCTCCGACGTCCGTCACGCGCAGAGCGACCGTTCGTATGCCATTATCGTTGACAGGAGTTGTCAGCGATTTGAGCTGGTTCCAGGCGAGAGTCGCAGTGCTGCCCGTGACATCCGTGAAAATCCCGTTTCCGTCGATATCCCATGTGTAAGTGAGAGCAAGACCTTCCGGATCGAGAGCAGGTCCCGCGACAACAGTCAGCGAATCGCCTTCAGAAATTGTGTAAGGTCCGCCTGCGTTCGCTGTGGGAGGTTCGTCAACGTTGGAAACCGTAATCGAAATCGCCTGAGTATCAACCAAAGTTCCGTCGCTCACCCGGACGATGACATCGTAAACGTTGTTTGTTCCAGCGTCGGTGGGAATCTCGAAGTCCGGGGCGGTGAGAAAAATTAAGCCGCCTGTCGAACTGTTGATGGTGAATTTAGCGGCATCCGCTCCGCCAGTGATCAAGTATGTCAATGCTAGTGCCGGCAGGTCGGCATCGGTAGCGGTTACAGTCGTGACAACCGTTGAGTTCTCGGCAACGTTGATTGCTGCCGTGGCTCCGCCCCCGTTCGATGTGATCACTGGCGCGACGTTTGCCGTTCCGAACTGTTTCGCGAAGACCCCGCTCCCATCGCCGGTTCCCGCACCGCTCCACACGACGACGTAGTTGCTCGGATCGAGCATTGCCACGGAGGACTGCGACTGCGTGCCGGTCGTGGTGTCGTTCACTTGGAACGCCGCGCCGGTCGGGAAACCACTGGAGTTGTATCGACGAGCAAAAACTCCCAACCCGCTGCCGTCTCCCGATTGCTCGTAAGTCACGAGGTACGAGCCGTCGTCAGCCATCGCAATCGAGGGACTGGCGGCATCTCCGGTTGCCGGCTGGAAGGAAGCGTACTTCAACGTCCCATCGGCATTGTAGCCCTTGCCCACAACACCCGTCGTCCCGCTCCCCTGGCGATAAACGATGGTGAAATTGCCAGCCGCATCGGAAGCGATCGCAGGATCGGAATCGGCCGAGAGAAACCCATCCACCTGCACCCCGAAGCCCTGTGGAACTGCTTTCTCATTAAAGCGTTGAAAGTAGATTTGATTGTTGGCTTCCCACGCCACTACGAAGTTACCGGTGAAGTCCATCGTCACGGCCGGATCATTTTCGGCCAAGAATGTGACCGGATTGACGAGCTGGTCCGTGGCGTCCTTGGCGCTTCCATCGGCATTGAACCGGCGGAAGAAGACGCCGTTGATGTCACTCGGACCATTCCCCTGCCACACGATAACGAAGTCACCGGTCGTCTGATTCATCGCGATCGTCGAGTCTGATTGCGAACCGGTATTGGTGGCATTAGCTCGAAACTCGGCGGTCAACGCGGTGCCGGCGCCGGCAAATCGCCGCGCATAGACGCTGGCCGGTGTGCCATCCTGATTACTACTGGTCCATGTCACGACGAAGTTGCCCGCCGGATCGGAAACGACACGCGCCCATCGCTGCTCGTTCGCCGTCGTTTGGTTGACCTGCACCTCGCCAGTCAACGGTGTACCGGTCGCATCGAACCGCCGCGCATAGACGCCCCAGCCGGAGCCATCTTGAGTCGCGCTCGACCAGACGACGACGTAATTTCCCGCCGCGTCGCTCGCGACTGCCTGTTGGCTCCCCCGATTTTGGGCGCTCGTCACCTGATCGTTCGCCGTGACCGAGTTGACCAGGAGTTCACCCGTCGGCGATAGGGACGGCGGCGTGAACTCAAACGCTCCGATGTCCGGCGTCGCGTCACGCATCACATTACGAGCATCGACGGCAGGAACTCCGATCGACGTGCCGGCATCTCGAGCAGGACTGCTCGACAACAACCGCAACGTCGGGACGAATCCGCCGTTGTCAGTTAGCGTGGGTGCCAGACGTGGATTGACGCCATTGATGTCCGTCGGATTCGCCAGCCCCGCAGTGCCGTCGCTGTCGAGGTTATTGCCGAGCGAAATCATTGCATGGTTCGCGTTGGCTCCCGCCGG
>JAYVNW010000061.1:0-3894 GCA_043758225.1 Candidatus Kuenenia sp.
AACGTCCCGCGGCCAGTCAACATGACTTCGTACAAGCCAAGCGGGATGCGAGCGTTATCAGATTTCAGCGGCGATACGTTTTCAACAATGTGCTGAAAGAGACGAAGGACTCGAGCCAGATCAGAACTTACCTGCCCGCCGTTTTTGTCGTCTGCCTGATTCCAGATGGATGCAGTTAGTTGACTCAGTAACAGGCAATCTCGAACGTAGTTCACATCACTTTCCGTGAACTTCTTCTGTCCTGCCGCTCGTTGAACATTCGTGGACAACAAGGCGATGTTGGCGGCACTGAGTGCCAGATTTCGATCCTCTTCAAGAACGCACGATGACATCCATGAACTCAGGCCGCTGGCGATCGACCCCTTGCGTGTCTGCGTGGCCATTGATTGCGGCTGCATGCGCCCGATTACAGAATTCAGTTTGCGACGACATTCATCGGCAGCACTTTCCCTGGCCTGATTGCTCGGATCAACAGCCGTCGCCGGGCCTGATGACTGACTGCACCCAGGCTGCGAGCCGATCAACAGGCACGCGGCGATAAGCCAGATTGCGACGCTTTTGGATTTTGAACGCATTGAACTTTCGAGAGCGAATCGCATGCGAGGTACTTTGTTGGATAAGAAGCCGGGAGGAGTTTCTTAAGACACTCGCAGCCAGCAGACTGTTGATTTAATGGGTTTTCACAACCCGACACGTCAGTAAGGGAAAAAATTGCCCGCGTTTTTCGGCGAGCATCCCTTGCTAACGCAGCGGGTTACTATTAAATCCGCAGTCCGCCAGGGCTTTGCGACTTATATGTGTCAGGACGGGACTGAAGCCCCGTCCTACGTATTTCCGTACGAAAACTGGTGGAAATCGTTGGATGAATCAATGCCGGGAACACGACAACTCTCGCAAATTCCCAATCAAAACCTGTTGAGGGCACGACCAGACAAGGAAAAACATGCTTTCTCGAACAGCACGCTCGGCAGGATGACCGACGATGTAACCGGCTCCCTTGGTGGCAGCCAGCCATGCCTGAGCTGTTCGCAACACCAGCAAATTTGCTCGCTGACGGATTTCTTCGATGCTCAAGCCATCGCTTTCGGCACTGTCGCCAACGCGTTTTGCTGAATCTCGCAGCGCCGTCGTCAAAACTGAGGCTTCGGATTGCAGAGGTTCTACAAATTCGGCAAGGTCCGGACGTCGGTCTGCTTCTTCGCGGAAATTTCGCAACGCACCCTGAGCCGTCCCAATCGCAA
Source organism: Candidatus Kuenenia sp. (assembly GCA_043758225.1). Lineage (GTDB taxonomy): Bacteria > Planctomycetota > Planctomycetia > Planctomycetales > Planctomycetaceae > SXXK01. The sequence continues at coordinate 1,242 of JAYVNW010000061.1, forward strand.
CTGCCGAGGTCCCCAGCGAACCTGCTCCGCCACCCGTTCCCGAGGACATGACTCTTTCGATTGGCCCGTGCAGAATTTCATCCTCGCCGACGAACACATTCTGCAAATCCACGATCGACGTCTGCGATGAACTTAACCCCATCAAGGCAATCGGCGCCTGAACTCGAACGCCTTCTCGCGATGTTGGAATCGCCGCCAGAATCTGGCGACCGTCTTCCAGCGTTCCTCCAGTGACCAAAACGTCTGCAGCCAGCACACCAGTGGCCCACGATACGGAACCGGTGAGTCGATAGCCGTTCGAATTCTGATCCATCGTCGCCACGACAGGAGGCGAGCTCAAGTGCTGGCGCGACGTTGTTAGATGCGAAATACCCACCGTCGCAAAAATCTTTCCTTCGCACAACGCTGGCAACAAGCGTTGTTTGATTGCAATATTCGCCGACGTTTCGATTCGTTGACAGGCCGCATTTCGTTGAGTCAGAATAAATGTCGTCAGCAGACTGCCGCTTGCCAGCTCGCGATAAACTTCCAGCATCTCAGCGTCGTCTGCTCCGTCGCCGCCGTACTGACAGGGTATGTTCCAACGATTGCCGCCAGCTTCTGCCAGGAGTTCAATTTGACCTGACGGCCAGCTATCGGCGGCATCGGGCTCAGGTATTTCGCCCAGCGTTCGAACCAGCGTTTGAAACGCATCATGTGAAACGATCACGGACATGGATAACCCCATTCTTCAAATGATCGATTCCATTCTGTGGCGATACGCTGCCGCAGGTCGGGATGAAATTCAGGAAACGAGTTCTTGCGATAATTTGCGATGGAGCTCACATAGGACTTCAACCCGTCATCCACATGCGACACGTCGGGCAGATGCAGGGATTTATAGATCGCCTGAATTTGCCCAATCGGATCCTGTTCCAGCTGTTCGAAACTGACTTCGTAGAACTGTCCCGCTGGAATCAAGGTCCGTTCTTCGAAGTACGCATCATACATTTGCCGGTACATCTGCAGAATCCAGTCATCGAGGCCCTCTGCAGGTGGCGTTTGCAATCGATGCAAATGCGAAACGGCCGTCAGCATTTTTTTTGTCGAATGAAACACGTCGAACGGATTGCGATGAATGTGAACAAACTTTGCGTCCGGAAACATCTGCAGCAGCAGCTTGATACGAGCCGTATGCGGCGGGGATTTCAACACCAGCGGCCGTCCGTAGAGCAGTGTCATTTTCTTCAGGAACACCAGGAAGGAATCCTTCCACTCCGTGATTTCCGCTTCCGAAACATCGCGCATGGTGAGATAGCGAGCATAATAATCGCGACGTTGCGGGAACACCCAGCCCATGCACGGCGATTTGAAATTCATTACACAGATCGCGAATTCGTCTTCCTGAGGCGACGACATACGCCATTCCACATTGTCCATGGGGCGCGTCTTCGGCAGGAAGAAATCCACTGCCTTCGAATGCAGCTTTTCCGCCGTCAGAAACGAATCCGGAAACAGACACTGATAGTTGTTTGGAAACGCAAATCGCTGATCAATCGTCAACAGATTGTGCAGATGAGTGGTCCCCTGTCGCCAGTGTCCGAGTACAAAGACTGGCGGCGGTATCACAATATCTTTCAGTCTGCTTCCGAATCGCACCTGATCCACCATATGAATCAGGCTCGTCGGACCGCTCTCCAGAGATATCGTCATCGCCCGCAGCCAGCAACTCGGCGACACTGCAAAATGATTGTCAGCGAGCAGCCGCAACCACTTTCCAAACGTAATGCCCCCCAACAAGCCAGGGCCAAAAGAATTGAGCAGCGTTTCTCGCCAAGCCATTACTGAATCAGTTTCTGAATCGATGCAAAGTCCGATTTGAGTGATCGATACAATTGCTGATAGACTGGATATGCAGCATTGTATGTCTTCGTCGCGGGCGCTTTGTTGAGCGTTTTTGTGACGACTGAAATCGTCGCGTTGCACGCTTCAACGACGTCTTTGTAAGCACCCGTCCCTGCCGCCGCCAGCAATGCGACACCATACGCTGGTCCTTCCGATGCATTGATCGTCACGACCTGCTGACCGTAAATGTCGGCCTGCAATTGCTTCCAGAACGGACTGCGAGCCCCGCCGCCGGACAGTCGAATTTCCTTCACGGGAATATTCATCGATTTGATGATTTCCAGTGTATCCCGCATGGCGTAAGTGGCACCTTCCATTACCGACCGGGCCATATGGTTCTTGCCGTGTCGCAGGCTAAGTCCAATCCACGACGCGCGTGCATTTGGATCTGCATGCGGCGTGCGTTCGCCAGTCAGATATGGCAGAAAGAACAATCCTTCGCTGCCCGCTGGGGCCGTCGCGGCTTCTGCGGTGATCAATTCATAAGGATCGATCTTTTGTTTCTTCGCCGCCGCAACTTCCGCCTGACACAGTTGATTGCGGAACCATTGCAGACTTCCGCCAGCAGACAACACACATCCCATGACATGCCACTTGCCTCGCACTGCATGGCAGAAGGTATGCAATCGTCCGTGTGGATCCACCTGCACTTCGTCACTGTGAGCGAACACAACTCCGCTGGTGCCCATGGTGGCAGAAACAACACCGCGTCCGACGATGCCGTTACCGATCGCACTCGCCGCCTGATCACCGCCACCACCCACAACTG
>JAYVNW010000062.1:0-4996 GCA_043758225.1 Candidatus Kuenenia sp.
TGCATCTGTCTTTTTCGCGTTTGCAACCGGCAGGAATTTATCTTTCAGCTGCCGTTCAACGGTATCGACAATTGTCTGTTCAAGTCCAGACGCAAACGCACCGGGGATGTCGTAATACACCATCGCCCCGCCGCCTTCATAGCCGCCTTCGCGCAGGATGCGTTCGGACGGAACATAGCCAGGACACGCGCTTGAGTACGCATGCATCCAGACACGACTGCCGTTCAATTCCTTCTTCAATCGGAGTGCATAATCCACAACGACTTCACCAGGCAGAAAGGCCCAGGCGAGTTCGTCGCCGAATGCGACTGTTTGGATTGGATAGCTAATCTCCGTCATTAATGCGTCGCCTCGATGCAGCCGCGCGAGTTGTGTTCGAGCATGATGTCCGATTGCGTTTTGATTCCTGGCTTTCTCCTCCCAGTGTTCGCGCGTTGGCAGGGGCGCAAGCTTCAGCGTGACTCGCTCAAGCATCGAAACCGGTGCTTTTGTCAGCGGCTGAAGCGGAGTTGCCAACAGACGCTGTACTTCTTCGGCCAATTCATTCCCGAGACCATCAGCAACGTCAAACTTTGAACCCAGTACCCCACCTCGCGGATTCGAATCGGCTCCACATCCGATTGAAATCAGAGCGACGCAACCGGGATTTCGTCGCTGGATATGATCCATGGCGTAGCCAGCCCAGTCGCCGCTGATCATATCGTCGCTGAGTGTCACGCAGTGGCAGGCATAGTTCGTGAAGATCGCTCGCAACTTGCCATCAGGATCGTGCACGACGATCAAAGGCAGGTCATGATCAACCGGCCCGCCTTTCGTCCGGCGATTAAACGCGAACCCGACTTTGCCAATTCCCCACGATAGTTTCGCCGGCTTACGATTGGCAATTGCATCGTTCGCGACCGTTTCGAGCTTCGATTCCAGCTCATTGGTATACTGCAGAATGTGCTGCCAGTGTTCATCCGAAATGGGTTCGCCAAACAACGTATTTGCGCAGTTGCGAATCATCGGGCCGCTGTGAGTATGCGACGCGCAAATTGCCAGGCGACTGCGATCGATTCCTTTCGACTTCAACTTTGCGGCTAATCGTTCGGTCATGTCGTCCGGAATGCCAAGCGTATCGACCGTGATGATGACAACGGTGTCTTCATCAGTTGTGCCGACCGCGATTGCTTTAGCCCAAAGCGGCTGACGAACGCCCTCCGATTCTTTCCTGCGTCCACCAAAACCGTTGAGTCGCACTGGGAAACTCGGAGTCACATCCACCGACGCGACGCCGGTATGGAACATCACGGAGTCCTGGCCCACGACGCAGGATTGAGACCCACACAGCACAACAGTCAGTAGAACCAATGCACATTTCATCGTTCGAATATCCTTTTACGTACACGGCAAACAGACCACAAAACTTGTGTAGATACCAACGCCCAATGAGAGGGTGAATCGAAAGCCCGAGAAAGCCGTCCTGCCCCGTTCAAACTTTGCGGTTGTCGAACACAATGATGCCTAATCGACAACTTTGATGTCGAACACATTGTTCCCTGCCGTCACATTCAGTTTAACGTTGTCTTTGGTAACCACATGAGCGTCATCGACGGTGGGGCCGGGAGCGACGGCGCCCATGCTGGTGACGATAACGTCGTACGTTCCCGGTACGGCTCCGGAGGTTACCGGGATCTTAAATTTTCCTTTTGACACCATCGACCAGGCAACTGGATCATTGCTATTTTTTGGCTTGAACGCGATCGTACCGAACTTCATTGGTTCACCGTTGAGTTGGACTTCGCCCTCGATCGCCTGGCGAGTGCCTGATGTTAACAGAGCGTTCTGGCGGAGCCATGTTCCGGCGTTACTGATCCATTGCGACAGAGCGGGATGTTCGTTGGCCAATCCTACACCGTGCGGGCCTTGTTGATAGATGTGGAGTTCGGCAGGGACTCCGGCTTTGCGGCAGGCGAGATAAAAGCTGATGCTGTTTTCAGGGGGAACACCAGTATCTTCTGAGGTGTGAAACAGGAATAGTGGTGGTGTTTCTTTTTTCACGTTGAGTTCATTCGACAACGATTTAAGCTGCTCTTCTGTAGCGTCTTTGCCGAGCAGATTATTGCCTGAGCCGCGATGGGCGTAGTCGGCCGTGAAACTGACCACGGGATAGCCGAGAATGCCAAAGTCAGGTCGGCTGCTTTCTTTGTCGATCGGGTCGGTAGCGGCCGCATCGCCTCCATCGAAGTGCGTGACAGCAGTTGATGTTAGATGACCACCTGCTGAGAAGCCCATGATGCCCACGCGGTGTTTGTCGATTTTGAATTCGTCCGCGTGAGCTCGCACAAGTCGCAGAGCACGCTGGGCATCCATGAGGGGGACCGGATGCCGATATGGCGACAGGCGATATCGCAGTACAAATGCAGTAACGCCGATGCTGTTGAAGTATTTTGCTGGCTGCACACCTTCGTGGTCGGTGGCATGAATTGCATAACCACCGCCGGGGCAAATGACGATGGCTGAGCCGTTGACATTTTCCGTGGCTGGGTAAACCCAGACGCCAGGCCTGTCTGCGTCGGCATCGCCTTCGGCTTGCGGAGCTCCATCCGGCCAGAGAAGTCGGAATTCGGGGGGATGAAAGTCATCGGTTGCGAGGATTGAAGAACTTACGGTGGCGAGCAGAGACAATGCCAGCATGGTGGGAATGAGACAGATCATAAATTTGGACTTTCAGTGGAAGATAACTTTGCAGGACGGGTCTCCAGACCCGTCCGAATATTTTGCAACGCCCGATTCAAAGTGAGGATAGTTTTGCGAACAGCAATTTGCCCAATTCATTGAACAGCAGATATCGATCTTCGTGACGAACGTTAAAGGCGGTGTCAGATCCGGCAGCATGTTTTCCAACCGGAGCTGGCGTTTCCCACAGGCGTTCGCCTGCAGGAATTGTAATCGCACGCATCACAACTTTCTGATCCATGCCATAGTGCACGTTTCCGTCAAGAATTGGTTGCACGTTGACAGGGCAAATGATGTTCTGCTTGTCACGCCAGATGTTGTCACGCCAGATGTTGTCACGTTGTGGTCCCATCCATTGAGGCCAGTCGTCAGCGAACGCGTCGGTGAAGCAGGCAAATAAGCTCACAGTCATAGCCAGACAAAGATTCACGAATCGTCTGAACGTTTTCATTCTCGATCTCCAAAATCGTCTGCAGTCCAATTTCTAACCGGGCCAAAGCCGGGAACTCTTTGTATTCTGCGCGAACGCTCAACAGTTGGGGAGGGTCATGGAGGGACGTTTCACCTATCCTGCTGCGAAATTCGATATGTCGTAGTTGATTCTACGAATCGAGTGACATCAATTCACAATCACCGATGATTCTATGCATGCTCAGCCAACTTCGCAGTCAAGCACTCCAGCATCGCGATATCTGTGGCTGGCCGACGTGTCATTGTTGCTGGTGGCGCTCATCTGGGGTGTGAACATACCTGTCATGAAAGTCGCTCTGGGTCGAATTGATGCCTACGCATTCAACGCAATTCGCCTTGTGGTTTCATCGCTGGTGCTGATGTATCTTGCAAGACGCGAATTTTTGCAGGGGATCAAGCCGTCCGGAGCATTGTCGAAGCGTGATGTTTTGATCTACGCATCGATTGTTTCCGTGGCGTACCAGTTTCTGTTTCTGCTTGCGATCGCTCGTGCCACGTCTGCGGACGTCGCGCTGATAATGGCGACCGTACCGATGTGGACAGCGATCGGTGCGAGATTCTTTTTGAAAGAGGTTTTGCCCGGGATGGCATGGATGGGGCTGATTATCGCGTTCGCTGGCACAATGATCGTGACGCTGCATAAAGCACCGCCTCCGGTTGCATCGCGGACGCTGATATCAGGCTCTTCACTGGAACTGTTAGAGACGGAAATCGGGGTCGCCAGCGTTGCACAACAGGAATCCCGCGTTGCGGCAACACGATTGCCCGGCAATTTATTTGCGTTGTCGGCTGCGCTTGCATGGGCGGGCGGAACGGTTTTCAGTCGTCCGTTGTTGGGAAAAATTTCTCCGATTCAGTTATCTGCATGTTCCGCGACGATGGGATTGCCATTTCATATTGTGATTGCCGTTTGGATGGGGGCAGACTCAGTACCAGATTCAGTCGCCGCAATGCAAGCCCCGTCTCTGATCGCCTGTGTCATCTATTCTGGAACGCTATCGACAGGTCTGGCGCTGGCGATGTGGAGCTACGGCGTAAAGCATGCCGGCGCGGCACAGGCGGCCATGATCCAGAATTTGACTCCTATCGTGGCGATGGCGGCCGCCTGGATTTGGCTGGGAGAAACGATCAACGCGACGCAGGCGCTGGGAGGAGCAATGATCATTGGCGGCTTGTTCATCATGCGTCGAAGTCGCCAATTGAGTGTCAGTCGTAGCGCTTGAATTGCTTGTTTCGGATGGGAAAGAGGGTTCTTTGTTTCCGGTTTCTGCAGATAGGGTTTTTCTGAAGACCTTGCCGATCAGCCGCCGAACCTCCCCCATAGGAGAGCACGGGATTGGCGTTCGCGTGGACCGTTATTGCGGTCTGCTCACAACTGGCCACCCTCATGCAGAGTATCGTTCCTGACGATTATGACGCCTTCATAGTTCGGCGGCGGCAAAAACCAGGGCGATATAACCGGTGCAACTCGTTGCGTGATCGCAACAAACGACTTGCATCTGCGGGGTACCGTTTTAGAATTTGACTGATGAGTCAAACTGCGCAGGATATTGTGTGTTGAACAACGTCGTGTTGTCTCGTGTTCGAGCGGCGACGGTGACCTCTAACGACAATAACCGGCTGATGGATGCTGATACCACCATTTTTGCACGGACGTTCCCCTCCTGGGAGTATTGGAAAACATGGCAAAGAAATATCTCAGCCTCGAAGAAGCCGCTAACCTGCTTGGCATGACAACCGAGCAATTAATGAAGGTTCGCGAGCAAGGCGACATCCGAGGATTTGCAGATCGAGGCAGTTGGAAATT
>JAYVNW010000063.1:0-9004 GCA_043758225.1 Candidatus Kuenenia sp.
GCCACCTGAGGACTCAACGAATCACGTAAGTGCGTCAGGTCGCGGTCGAGTGTCATTTGTTCCAGGCCTTGATGAGCTGCATACAATAAGGTCATGCCTGGAGATTCGTAAACGCCGCGACTCTTCATACCGACGAAGCGGTTTTCCACAATGTCGATGCGACCACAGCCATTGCGTCCACCGATTTTGTTGAGTTCTTCAACCAATGCTGCAGCGCTTAAACCCTTGCCGTTGACAGCAATTGGTACTCCAGATTCGAACGTGATTGTCACGCTTTCTTCTTTGTCCGGGGCTTCCTGAGGTGACACGGTCATCCCGAAATCGATGACGCTCTGACCATCGACGGTTGGATCTTCCAGGTCGCCCGCTTCGTAACTGATGTGGAGGCAGTTTTCGTCGCTGGAATATGGTTTCTTCGCAGTTGCCTTGACCGGGATGTTCTTCTTTTCGCAGTACGCGAGCATTTCCGTGCGGCCAGGAAACAGGTCACGGAACTTCTTCATTCGCCAGGGAGCGATAATGTGAATGCCTGGTTCCAGAGCTTCTGCCGCCAGCTGGAATCGACACTGATCGTTGCCCTTTCCAGTGGCTCCGTGGACGAACGCTTCGGCTCCGACTTGGCGACCACGCTGCAGACACGCCTTTGCGATCAACGGGCGCGCGATACTTGTGCCCAGCAGATAAATGTTTTCATAGCGAGCCTGCCATTGCAGGACAGGAAACGCGAAGTCGCGACAGAGTTCTTCGGTCACGTCAATGAGTTCCGCTGATTTCGCGCCGATGTCGCGAGCTTTTTGCATAATCGCCGAGCGGTCTTCGCAGGGTTGGCCGAGATCCACGTAAAGGCAGTGAACGTCGTAGCCTTCGTCCTGCAGCCATCCGACCAGAACTGACGTATCCAAACCACCGCTGTAAGCCAGCACGACCGATTTTCCCACGAGATCTTTCTCCAGATTTCAAACGACCTGTACAGAATATTTCCAACGGCAGAAATGGTAACGCGGTCTGATGTTGCCGCCACCGTTAAGCCAAAGTTTCTGACGAATCGTAGACAGGTTGGGGGCGAATCCGCTGGCGTTGTCCGGGGAGCTGGCGTTGACCGAATTGCAGGTGCGGGTCTTGTTACTGGTACTGATCGTGGAGTTGACTCCCGTTTAATTACCGGTCGATTTCCGTCACCTTCACAAAAGTGACGATTTGCTGCTAGACGACGTTAGAATGGGGAGTATGGCTTGAGTCTATCGTTGTGATCGTCCTACAATCTCATGGTGTTTATCTATATTTGCAGCAGGTTGTGGGCAACGCCAGGATGGTCTTGTTTGCCGCAGAACAATTCACTCAGCTCAACAGGAGACATGCCGTGAGATTTCATTCGCGAGGAAAATCGTCAGGAGATTCGCTCGCCCGCAGCCAACGGCGAATGAGATTGATCATCGTTGGTGCCGGTCTGGTCGTGTTGGTGCTCGCAATGACTGGCAAATCCAGTTTCATTACAGAACTGTTTACTGGTACTTCGACAACAGTGCCAAGCCCTCCCGCACTTAGCGAAAGTTTACTGGGAACCAGGAACCTTCGTCCGGATGAATTTTTCGTCAGCGGCTCGGCGGCCAACGAAATTGCCAGCAAGTATTCGTCCATGCTGGACAGCGAAGGTGTCAAGGATATGGAATCTATCGTGACGACGGATTTCAACGGTGTTCCAGTTGTTCCCCCCTTTCTGACACGCACAATTAGTGACGACAGACTCGGCGTGTTGTCGACGGAAATGGCCGCATGGTTTGGCACCCTGCGAATGGCGCAGAAGCTGAAAAAGAGCGATATGCAGATTCTTCCTGACGCTCAGTTTCCACTGTTCATGGATTCGCCACAGTCCTGCCGAGGCAAAGCATTTACGCTGCGAGGCCGTTTGCGTCGATTAACGCCGTTTACCATCGATCAATCGTCACAGACGTTTGGCCTCAAGAATGCATACGATGCTTGGATTTCAACACACGATTCAGGAAACCAACTGGTGCATGTGGTTGCGGTTTCGGCTGAGTCTGGTTTGCCGAATCCTGAAGCTGCCGGTGTTGAGTCGCCCGATGTTGAAATGACGGGATACTTTTTCAAACGCGAAGGGTACGCAGCAAAAGGCAAAAAGGGCGACCCCACACTTGGAATCACGGCGTTGTTTCTGGCCGGAAAGATTCACCGTATACCATCTGAGAATATTGTGTCTCGTGCGTCCGAGATGACACCATGGCTGACATGGATTGGTATCGGCGTGTGTTGCGGCGTGACTGTTTTAGTGTGGCAATTTCAATTGGCAGATTCACGTTTCCGTGCAACTCGAACCCATCAACTGACAACATTACCAGTGCGTGCCAGCTTTGACGGTCTGGAAGTCAAAACGATTCAGGAGTCACTGCAGGAGATGCAGGACTATGCCAGGACGACTTCACCTGACACGGGCCTGATTTCATAGATGATTGAATCGTCGTAGCCGGGATGCAAAGAATGACAAATCTGCAGCGGCCATGCAGTCAGGAATATGCAGTCACATGTGGTTCGACGCCCAGAGGCACTTCTCAGGCAATCGTTCTGAGCAGCCCTGCCAAACTGAATATCTTTCTGGAAGTTCTTGGCCAAAGACCAGACGGCTATCACGAACTTGAAACGGTCATGGTTCGGACGCAGTTTTGCGATCAGCTCACCTTCGAAAAGACCATTTCGGGTGAAATAACGCTGAGTTTAAGTGATGCGACTTCGGCAGATATTCGAGCCAGCATGCCGCTGGATGAAAGCAATCTTATCGTCAAAGCGGCACTTGCATTGCAGGTTGCCACGCGAGATTCAACCTGCGAACCAAAGGGTGCGCGTATCATTCTGCATAAACGTATCCCACCGGAATCTGGCCTTGGAGGCGGTTCCAGCAACGCAGCCACGGCGTTGTTGGGTTGCAGGCAGCTTTGGAATTTGGACGTCTCCGATAAACAACTGCATTCGATCGCGGCATCGCTGGGGAGCGATATCAATTTTCTGCTGAGCGGTGCGACGGCGGCCGTGTGTCGTGGTCGTGGCGAAATTGTGCAGCCGATCAAATTGGCAAAGGAATTATTTTTCGTAGCCTTGCGACCTCGCATTGGGAATTCAACGCCCGCCGTGTTTCGTCAGACAAAGATAGCTGCCCAGCCAAGTTCGTCGGCGGAACTCGTGCACGCTGTTTCGCAGGGAACCAGAAGTATCTCGCCATTGATTTTTAACCGACTGACAGATGCGGCATTACAACTGAATCCGGAAATGCAGACGCTGCTGAATCGTATTCCGCAAGTCATTCGTCGTCCCGCATTCATGTCGGGCAGCGGCTCGACTGTTTACGTCGTTGCCGCTGGCCGCAGCGATGCTGTAGACGTCGCCGATGAACTCAAGCAGGCATTTCGCCTGCCAGTTTGGATACTTGAATGCGGCATGGATCGTCGGTTGAATCCGCATTCCATTTGAAGGAAAAAGGCTCCACTTATCGTCCTGCCCTGCTTCAGCTCTGAAAATTGCCGGCGAGACTGAACTTATGTCCGGTGAGTTTTATCTTCCATGGTGATGGTTTTGCGACGCTCAGGAGGCGTCGCTTTCCAGCCCGGATGTTTCTTCTCTTTGTTCGGATCTCCGGGCGATTCACCAGTTGTGTTTGGAATGATTTTTGGACGACTTGCATTCGGCAACGGAATCTCGGACTGCGAAAATGATACAGGCTCAGATTCGATGGATAGAAATTGCACGCTACGTTCCGGGAGCGGTGTTGTTGCGAGTTGTGTTGCAGTTGATATCTGGGTCAGCATTTCAATTGGGGACGCTGCGTCCGCCAGTGCTGCAGCGACTAAGCGAGGGGAAGGTATTAGCGGGATCGGAGTTGATGGGACATCCGAAATGACTAACTCAAGATCATTCGGTGGCGTTCGATGTAGCGCCATCTCCTGGTCCGTCCAGTTCTGCTCGCCGCCCGATTTGATATTTGGGTTTGGTTTCAGCTCAACCAATGGCTTCGGCCCGATGACTCGAACTTCAATCGTAGGGTCGGGGACCAGAGACGCTGTCGATTTCGCCTGGGCCGTCGCCATTGCTGCCACGATTGGCGATTGGGACGGGGCGGCTGATTGCCGTTGCACCGTGATCGTCATCGGAACTGGTGAGGAGAAGGCTTTGGAGACCGTTGGTGTTGGTTCAACTGGTGTTGGTTCAACTGGTGTTGGTTCAGCTGGTGTTGGTTCAGCTGGTGTTGGTTCAACTGGTGTTGGTGCAGATTTTTCCGGAGTATCAGGGACAGTCGTGACTGGCCCTGTCAGAGCTTTTGGTGCTCCATTGGCATCGACACCTGATGATTCCATGACAGGCGTCTTCACTGCTTCGGAGTTCTCAACCACAGGCTTGCTAAAAGAAGCATCTGCCGTCTTGATTTGCGCGTTGCTTGAGATTGAATGCGTCTTCGGAGGTGCCTGAGCTATGTTTGGTGCCGCCGCAGAGACTCGATCGAGGTAAATACTCAACGCGCTGGTTGCATGATAAAGCGGTGAACAACTTACGAACGCTTTCCGATTTGCCATCAGGTCATTAGATGTTGCTTCGATCGCGCGACGGACCCACGGAGCATTCAATTCCTGAGTTGGAAGAGCCATCATCAGAAATTCAAGCAAGTGACCACTGCTGGCCATTCGCTTGTCGAAATCCTTCTTATATTCCCGGCCTCGAAAATAGTTTGAGGACAATGTTCCATTGGAATTCTGTTGCATTCGAGCTGTCTGAATGTAACGACGAATCTTCTGTTCCGCTTCCAGCCAGACGCCGACCAGTGGTTTGCCGGTACGAAGGTAGACATTTCTCGCATGAGCAAGCGCGAAAAGCCCGTGCGTCCCACCGCAAGGTGCGCCTACGAGTGACTTGCCTGTTTCAATTTTGACCAAACGTTCAATGCTCCACTTTTCGCCGTTTGCGTTTATCCATTCCGCGTCGGAAGGCAAATAGCGGCTCAGAGCCCACAATGTCCAGGACACTTCTTCCTTTTCATTGACAGTCATTTTGGCATACGTGAGCATATCGCGCATCGAGACCGGACCCTGTGGTGTCTGGAATTGAGTTTCAAGCGGCACACCGCTCATCGACATAATGGCGACGAACTGATTGATATGGCCTTCGAATGCATATGGTTTAGTATACGGATGGCCTCGACCAACCGTCATCATTTCGTATGCATTGTCGCCACGCCCCGTGAGCACGCGTATCTGGGTCTTTTCGAACCAGCTTTCATTTTCAAACGTGGCCCCGGACTTGATCCACTCCAGACAACTAACAGGCTGTCCGTTGTGTCGAATGAGAAACTCTTCTCGCAGGGCCAGCATGCCATGCATAATTTGCCACGGAGTATGCTCTGCAGTGGACAGCAGGCGTCTTCGCTGGGCTTCGCGTGTCTGATAGACCAGCTTTGCGAGCGAATCTTTCGATTGCTGAATCCACGTCGGTGTAGGACGCATGACAGCATTTGTCGAAAGTTCGTCGATCGTCATGAGAGGTTCAGGAGTCGGCGAATTGAGTTCGTTGTCGCCGATCGGAACGCGACCGGGCGAGAGTTTAATTTGTCCGAGCGCTGAAACGCCCGGCAGCAAACAACACAACGCAACGATTGGCAATAAACGCCGAACCATAGAGCACCGTTCTACAATTGCCATTTTGGGATAACTCCCAAGCAGTCGAAGCCGCTGTTGAATAGTCAATAATGCGAGGAATGATCCGTCGCTCCCTTTGTTTGTTTTCGACCAGTCGTTGGGTACTCTTAAATCCATCACATCCGGCTGAATCGGAATTCTCGTTACTTTAGGCACTTGAAGTGAACCTGCTGGAGCATCTGAAAATCGCCTGTTTTGCAGTGATGAATCAGTACTGTCGGTAAACTCTCTGTATCTCCTCGAATGTGAAACGAAATGAGATATCCAGCGCGAAGGTCTGCGGGCTGAATCTATCAATCGCCGCAGTTGCGGGGCAGATTCTGGCCGTAAGTCGGTACACTCTGGCACAATTCGCTTGCAGGCAAGGGCTTTGAACAACCAGAATCCTCCCCTTCTGAATCGCGAGAGGCGGTTGTTTTTGCCTGTCTATTATTTGACAACTGGGTCCATGCAACTGTAAAACAGGGTAGTTGCGCGGGACGTGAGCGGATATTCCGCAAGTACCGGCGGAACCGTGTCTCCATTCCGAGGCAGGTTCCCGGAATATTCCGACTCAAAGATTGAGATCTCTCATGAAGCTGTTTGTTAAAACTTGCGTCTCACTGTGTGCAGTTGTCGCATTGGCAACTCCTGCAAGCGCTTGCTGTTGGTCTCCGTTTAGTGGTTGGTGGGGTGCAGGATACAACGCTGCTCCATCGTACAGCAGCTACTACGCGCCGTCGTACACCAGCTATTATGGATCGCCAGCCTATAGCAGTTTCTATGGTGGTGGCAGCGTTATGGCTCCGACTCATGCGGCTGGCTATGGTTCGTACGGGTCCTATGGAGCGGGATGCTGCACCAATTCCTGTTGTGATTCTTGTGGATCATCAGGATGTGCTTCGGGATCGTGCGATGGAACGGAACCTATTGGTTCACTGAAGCCTGCGACAGATCCAAATTTCAACAAGTCGAAATCAAATAGCGATTACGAGCCCCGTATTCGCGAGTTTCCGTCGGATACCACTCGTTCACGCAGCCGCGAACTCGAAACTGATCCGCTGGATGATTCAAAAAGAAAAGATATGTTCGATCGTCCTGCTAGTGGGGCGGGCCTCGATTCAGGTGCAGGTACAGCAACAGAGAAAGATGCATTTCCAGCGGATGATGGTCTGGAGTTTGGCCGTAATCGCGACACGCAAAAACCTCCAATGACAGACCCCATTGACGGAACAACGATTGAACCTGTTGATAAACATCTCGGCACTCCAGCAGACGACAAAACATTCATTGAGGGCGGGAAGGCAAACCCCAATGAGACCTCTCGTCGTCGCGACACCGTGATTGCTGGCACGAGTTCACTCAACGAAGTCATCGCACCGAAGCGTTTGGCATCCCGATCACTGCCTTCAACACACCGCACTGTTTCTAACAGTAAGGTTGCAGGTAAAGCTGACGGACAGAAGAGCGACAATCAGCAACCCCTTCGCTGGATCTCTGCCCCATTGCCAACTGGCCACGTGAGTCTTTGATTGAAAATCACGTTGATACTCGCAATAAAAAAGCCGTGGTCTCTGGACCACGGCTTTTTTTGTACTTCGCCAATCTGGTGACAAATGCAGGACGGGTCTCCAGCCCCGTCCTGACCAGAATAATGTCAGAAGACGTCTGCAGAAGTAGTCGTGAGTACAGCCACGGCAAAGGCAGATGATATCATATCAGGGACGGGACTGGAGTCCCGTCCTACGGTTTAGCACTAGGTCGCACACGAGAATCAGCGACGGGCACCGGAGTATTTCATCGGCAACCAGGAGCCGTTCTGTTGACTGCTGGCAACGCACTGCTGGATGAAGTACATGCCTTCTGCACCGTCATACACATTCGGGTAGATCGTGTCCTTCTTCTCGAATGATGCCCCGGTGGCTCGATCAACCATTGCGTCATATGCGAATCGGTAGACATTCGCGAATGCTTCGAAGAACGCTTCAGGATGCCCAGATGGCAATCGGCAAGCCGCCCTGCCCATGCTGTTCATGAACGGTGCATTTGGATCTCGAGTGTACATCTGATGCGGCGAACCATTGCGACGCACGATCATCACGTTCGGTTCCTCCTGACGCCACGACAATGCACCCTTTGTGCCATCGACTTCGATGAACAAGTCGTTCTCGCGACCGTGCGAAATCTGGCTGGCCGTGACCGTTCCCATCGCTCCGTTATCGAATCGTACGACAGCATGGCCGTAGTCGTCTAAACGCCGTCCCTGGGCGAAGATGCTCAGGTTGCAGGAGATTTCCTGTGGAATCAGACCTGTCATATAACGGCCAAGATTATACGCATGTGTTCCAATGTCTCCGAAACAACCTGCAGCTCCGGATTTCTTTGGATCGGTTCGCCATGCCGCTTGCTTCTGGTCTTCAGTTTCCAGGCGACTTCGCAACCAACCCTGGATGTAGTTTGAACGTATGGCGTTGATCTCACCAAGCTCGCCGCCCAAAATCATTTCGCGAGCCTGTCGAACCAATGGATATCCAGTGTAGTTGTGGCTAACTGCGAATACGACTCCGCTCTTCTCGACGACGTTTACCAACTCCTCGGCCTGAGCGAAATCAAACGTCATCGGTTTGTCACAAACGACATTGAAGCCAGCTTCAGCAACGGCTTTGGCAATTTCGAAGTGAGTGTGATTTGGCGTTGCGACGCTCACAAAATCGATTCGCTGATCCGTTGGCAAGGCAGATTCTTTCTGAATCAATTCGGTAACGGAACCATATGCCCGTGATTCAGCAATGTCGTACGACGGCGCGCTGGCTTTTGCACGGGTTGGGTCTGAGGAAAGTGCCCCTGCGACGAGCGCCGCGCGGTTGTCGAGGACAGCGGCCGTAGCGTGAACGCGTCCGATGAATGATCCGTGGCCTCCTCCCACCAGCGCCATTCGCAGTTTGCGGTTGAGTTTTCCATTGGTCGTGTCAGACATGAATTGAGCTTTCGAGTTGATCTTTGAGATGAAATTGGTGGATACCGAACGCAGGTTTCCCCGCGAAAGTGCAGCATAATGGCGAGGGCAACGTGCGACAACTCATCTCCGATATCCTCCGTGCAACTGCTGCGACCGGTCGGGATGGATGCGCCAGTAGCGCCGATTCGGGAGTCCACGAAGGCATGTTGCGTCCGCAACACATGCAATCTCAAACTGGAATTCTCAATACCGACGGAATTCTGGCCTACGGTTGAGATGGACTACGCCACATCAGGTGCGCGGCGTCCACTATTATCCTTAAACAGTTGTCGCCTGATCTCAGGACAAAATCACCTGGATCCCGGAAAATAGC
>JAYVNW010000064.1:0-2274 GCA_043758225.1 Candidatus Kuenenia sp.
TCTGCTGGCTCGTCCCATTCAATGGGGAATTCATTTCGAGAACCTCTCGACTGAAAGTCCGGACTTGGATTGAGAGTCATGGTGTTTGACGATGCATCGTCCCGCGTGGGAAAGTAGTATTCCAGAGGTTGTGATGGTGACGTGAAAGGATGCCGTAGTTTTCCCTTTACTCGATCCTTGTCAAGATGCTGCGGTTTTTCAACGGCGTCCGGAAGTTTTGCTTCCCAGGGTCGCGGGATTCGTTCCAGGGGACCGTGAAGTAGTGGAGTTGATGCCTGCTGGACTTCTGTTTCCTCGCGGCACACGTCAAACTCAGGGCCACCTATGATGTGTGGAACTAGTACAATAATGATCTCGGTTCGCGAGCGTGTCGTGGCGTTCCGTCGGAAGGCTTTCCCGATAATCCAAAGATTGCCCAACACCGGAACTTTTTGCTGTTGCACGCTATCCGCTTCCCTGATCAATCCACCAATAACCATCCCCTTGCCATCAGGCAGCATTATGTTGGTTTCCACTTCGGTCGTTGTGGACGAAGGAAGTCCCTGGGCATCGACAGCACCGTCCGACACCTCAGGCTTCACGGTCATCATGATCTGGCCGTCGTCGGTGATTCTCGGTGTGACTCGCAGGACAACGCCCGTGTCAAGAAACTGCACGCTTTGCAAACTACTGGTTTGAGTGGTCGTAGTAACGTGATATCCCAGCCGCTTGCCGATTTGGACATGAGCTTCCTGTCCATTGAGAGCCAGAACTTTGGGAGACGCCAGCGTCTTGGCGTCGCTGGTCTTTTGCAGAGCTTCAATCAGCCCTGAAAAGCTTCCGGCGTTGAAGATTCCGATTTGGTACGAAGGCGTCGAGAACGCATCTAAGTCCGTGATTTTTCCGTTGAAATTCGGACCGCCGACGAGAAACTTTGTCCCGTCGATTGATGCAAGCTTCGCAAAATCCACACCATGCGTGCGTTCGTCTTTGAGTTCGACCTGCAGAATATGGGCCTCAATCAGCACCTGTCGGGGCTGGACATCGAGCTGCTGAATCACCGTCGAGATGCGTTCGACATACATCGGCAGATCTTCGACCAGTACCTGCTCCCGAGTCTTGTGGCTGTTGGTGGGGTCTGATTCTGTAATCACCATTGTGCCGGACGGAGACATGAGTCCCGTACATGCTTTCTGAATATCCATGGATGACAAATAATTCAGCGTGAAGACACGCACTTCGCGTCCCTGGGCATCCGGAGCAAGCTTTGTCTTGCCGTCCAGCGGTGTCACAATGATGACGTTGTTGCGGCGTACCCACGTGTGTCCACTGACAGACAAAACTGTATTAATGGCGTCATCGAACGTGATTGCGTTGAAGCTTCCGGTGACCTTAATTTCCGCTCCGCTGGAACAAATGATATTTAAATCCTGAGACGCAGCCAGCACGCTGAGCACTTCCCTCAGCGGCGATTCGTGGAACGACAAAGACAGCAGCTCGCCATTCAGTTCCAGCTGAATGTCACTTGTCGGTTCTGAAGATTCCAACGGCAGGTAGATTTCACCGCCGTCCGGAGTCGGCAGTTCCAGTGGCGTGACTTGCGGCTGCAGTTCCGCATTTGGATCAACCGCCACTGCATCCACAGGTGGAATCGGAACACTGCTGATCTGAGAATGACTGGCTCTGCGGACCGGGGAATCGCCTCTGGCCGTCGAATTGGGCAACGGCGGCATCGTCAGTTTTCTAACACTACTGACTGGCGTGCGTGAGGATGGACTGACACCTGAACCATCGGACTTTCGCTGCTGCGGATCGGGCCGCCGCACTGGACGAGTGCTGACGTCCGGGAGAGAGTCGTGTTCCTCAATACGTCCCGAATGCCATGGTGAATTTGTGCCCTCGGTTACTGCTGGAGTTTCCTGCGAGAGCGGATGCGGCTGACCTTGAGCGACGGAGTTGATGGAAAACAGAAGGCAGCACATAACCGTCGCGCGCCGCGTCGATATCATCGATCGGCTGGGGTTCGCCTGTTCTGACTGTCTTCGAATCGTCATCACAATAGGATTTCGATGGAGTCTCATACTCCACGCTTCAATGCAGTTTCTCAGGATTCATGATTTCGTGCGGCGCGTTTGGTTGTGACGAATCTAATGGTGGTACCGACTGGAGAAGATATCGGCCCTGAAGGCGCTGAAGATCTGATGATTCGACACGCAATGATGATTTCGGCTCAACTTTTCGATGAAAAGCCAGCGGCAAGGCAGATTCGGCATTCAATTCGCCGCTCGAATCGCG
>JAYVNW010000065.1:0-9372 GCA_043758225.1 Candidatus Kuenenia sp.
TTGGTGGGTGTTGTGGTGGGATCGTGCCGATGCTGTCTCCAAGAGCTTCCAGACCTGCTTGGAATCAGGGTATCGAAACTGCTCCTTTGGCACGGTGAAGGGGGGAAGTGAAATAAAGATACAGGGGCAGAAACCTGTGCGGTCGCTGCCCCTGCGGTCTCAATACTCGTCCGGCAAAAGAGCCGTGACGTAGTGGCCACTGTCGATCAGCCAGAGTTTGCCACTCGGCAGGCAGAAGACCTGAAGGTAGTCCAAGCCATTCCTCTCTCCGGCAAGCTGCTGGAGTTCCAGATGGCAGCGGGCGATTGTGTCCGCTCCGTGCACCTCCAATACGCCCGATGTGGAGTAGAACGGACCATCGAACATACACCGTGAGTCGGGATGCTCGAACGAAATTTCCTGCTTCTGCAGGGCCAATGATGTGTCCTCCGGTCGGAGGTTCTCTTTGACTGCACCCATGATGAATTGGGGTAGGAATGTGCCAAGCGGCTTCCATGAACCAACAACGCGGAGAGGAGCTGTCACAGAGAAGCTGGCGATTCCTGCGTGCAGGCCGACAAGCTCCCTTCCGAATTCAAATTAAAAACCGAGCGCCAGAGTGCCTCTTGCCGAAGGAACGCCAAAGCGCCTCTTGACCGCGAGAACGCGTTGTTACACTGAAGAGGCCGCGAGCAAATATGTGGGATTCGCGGGAGTTGAGCGGGGAATCGCCAGACGCGGTTATGGCACCATTCGGCACTTAATTGGTTGGATTCGGTGCCAAAACTTCGTAAACTTGGAACAGTCCGCAGATGGAGATGGCAACAAAAAAAGCCGCAAACCCTTGAAGGTTAACGGCTTAGTGAAGTGGAGGATAACGGGGTCGAACCGATGACCTCTTGCATGCCATGCAAGCGCTCTCCCAACTGAGCTAATCCCCCGAATTTTGTCGTTTGATTGCGGACGCCGAGAACGTTATCAGTCAGTGCGGAATGTGTCAAGTTATTTCATTTCGTTCTCTTCATCGCGGGGAACCTGTCTCTGCGGGATCTGTTGTGAGCATATTTCCTCAACGGCACCAGCGACGAATGGCCTTTTCGTAGAGTGCTGTGCCCTTTTGCAGCTGCTCTAGATCAATCCACTCATCGTCAGTATGAGCCTGAGCGATATCACCGGGGCCGAAGACTGCGATATTACGAAGCTCAGTAAACACAGCTCCATCTGTGCCGTAGGCGACTGTGCGGGATGAAGTCAGCGACGTCAATTCCAGCAGCTCGCAAATGAACGGCGTTTCGGGATCGGTATAAAGTGGAGTACCGGAAAACATCAATTCAAATTGCAGACCGCACGATTCAGCCAACGCCTTTAACCGCTGTACCATGCTGTCAGCATTCTGACTTGGCATCGGACGAAAATAAACCAGACATTCTGATTTTGCCGATGTGATATTCAACCCCGTGTTTGTGTCCTTGATGACAATATTCAAGCTGGGTGTTGGTGGCGAAAATCGATCATCTCGCCACACGGGCGATGTTTCCATTTCATGATGAATCTCACGAATCTCATTCAGAAACGGAATCAATGCAATGTTGGCATTCAGCCCCAATCCAGTGCTGGAATGTGCGGCTCGGCCGATGGACGTGGCGCGGATGGCTCGACCGCCTTTGTGAGCGTGAACGATCTCAAGACGCGTCGGTTCGCCGATAATGGAACGAGTTTGCGATGCCACGATTTCCCGATACATGGCGGACTGTTCTACGACCTTTCTGGCACCTGGCATCCCGACTTCTTCATCCGCCGTTGCGACAAAATAGAGAGGAGTTTTGAGTGGTACCGTTTGCAGAGCCTCCGCAGCCGCCAGCATGCAGCTGAGAGAGCCTTTCATGTCGCACGACCCACGGCCATAGATTTTTCCATCGCCAATGTATGGCGTCCATGGATCCGATTTAGGGAAGCTCCACGAGTTGACCGGCACCACATCCGTATGGCAAAAGTAAGCAAGTCCGCAGCCAGTTGACGGACCTTTGCGGCCTTGGACGCATGATTTCCTGACGTCGTTTGCGTCCACGTAATCCACGCGTTCCGTTGCGAATCCCAACTTATTAAGCCAGCAGGCGACCTGGTCGCTGATGTCACTGTTCGATTCGCTGCTAACCGTTGGAAACGGGATCAGCTCCTTCAGATAATCAACTGCTTGCATGGAAATTGCCGACGGAAAATAGTACTGGGACGTACCTGAGTGATGCAAACGATGGATGATTGCTCCTAAAAACGCAAGCGACCCTCGTCGGAATTGAAAGCAGTACTGGGGATCGTGTTAGGATACCTTGTCGAATGACTACCCATCTTAGAAAGATAGAACACGATGACTCAAAATCTGATCGCTGAAATCCTTGACCCGTTGCAGTCAATGCGACTCATTGATCCACACACGCACATCAATCCGCTGCAGGCGGCCTCATCGACGCTGGCCGACATTCTTGGATATCACTACTACACTGAACTTGCTCATTCTGCTGGATTGGCAAAGACGCAAATAGAAGAACCCGGGATTTCGCCGAAAGAAAAAGTTGGTCGTTTAGTGCCATGGCTAACCACCATCGAAAATACCGCGCAGTACAGCTGGCTGCTGGAAATGTGTCAGGTCTTCTTTGACTTCAAAGAGGATCGGATCACGGAAACCAATTGGGAGTCGTTGTACGACAGCTCATTTAAAAAAATGCAGGCGACGGATTGGGAAGAGACCGTCCTTGAACGCTCTGGGCTGGATCAGGTGTATCTGACAAATGATTTTGATGACCCACTGCAAGGTTTCGACATTCGCAAGTACGTACCTTGCCTGCGAACTGACGATCTGGTGTTTCATCTTGCCAAGCCTGCGGTGCGCGAGCGTCTGCAACAAGCCACAGGGATCGATCCCGGCAATTCCGCGACCTTAAAACAAGCGATCGGAATGTTGTTCAATCATTTCGAGGCCCATCGTGTCGGGGCCTGTGCGATTTCATTGCCACCGGATTTTACGCCGGCGGCCGTATCCGATGCTGCAGCGGATACGGTCATTGCAAAGGTTTTCAGTGGAAAAGAGCTGATCGCCGACGAAACTAATACGCTCAGCCGATTTGTCTTCTGGTCACTGGCGGAATTCTGTGCGGCGCACAGGCTGCCCTTTGACCTGATGATTGGCGTCAATCGTCGAGTCTACGAGGATGGCGTATTTCAGGGCCAGGACCTGTATGATCGCCGAGTGTCACTAATTCAGTACAAGGCTCTTTTGAATGCCTTCCCAAGCGTCGTGTTTCCGATTTCTGTGTTGTCAGAAACATGTAATCAGGAACTTGTTAGTTTTTCGTGGATTTTTCCAAACGTTGTGACCTGTGGCCACTGGTGGTATTCCAATATTCCGGTGTATATTGAACGTGACACTCGCGGCCGATTACAGGCCGTACCGCAGACAAAACAGGTAGGTTATTACAGCGATATGTATAAATTAGAGTTTGCCTTGCCAAAATTTGCGATGTATCGCCGAATTCTGGCGAAGGTTTTAGCTCAGGATTTCGTGATGGAACGCGGATGGAGTGTTGAGAAGGCAGTTTCATTGGGTAAGACTGTACTCCGGGGCAACGTTGAGGCAATATTCGGGAAGTAAAACAAACTTTCGACAGGAAAACGGGCCGGTAATCGGAATCCTCAACTATCCTGCAATTACTTCCACTGAAGCCTGCAAACCGTCGTTCAACGCCACCAATTCAAAACTGTATCAATTTGGATGACAGGTACTGGATTCATTCATGGCACGCATTGTTCTTCTAAAAGACGGTCAATCGTTTCCCTACGAGCTGACAAATTTCCCAGCCAAGCTGGGCCGGCATCCGGACTGTGACGTGCAGGTCGATTCGAACATGGTGTCGCGTTTCCACGCGCAGTTAGTGAATATCAACAAAAAGGTAATGTTGGAAGATCTCAGCAGCGGCAACGGATCATTTTTGAACGGTCGGCAGCTGGAAAAAAACCAACCTCTGCCACTTCGACACAACGATCGCATCAAATTGGGACCCATCAAGTTCCGCTTTGAAGATGACACCGATGACAGTTCGTCCGAACAGGGCATGACGATGGGCGTTGATCTGAACGACGGCGCGTCGTCAACGATCATGGGCAGCGCGTCGGCTCGTGGCTTTGGCGTCTTTGAAGTGCGCCCGGAAGAAAAACTACGCGGGATTCTGAAGATCAATCAGAGTCTGGCGGGAATGATTGAAGTCGGCAATATTGCCCCAAAGATACTGGACACGCTGTTCGAAATCTTTACTCAAGCCGATCGTGGCGCGATTCTGATAAAAGACGCGGCTCATAAAAAATTTATTCCGGTTGCCCAGAAACAGCGTCTTGAGAACGAAGACGAATCTGTACGGCTCAGCCGAACTGTGCTGGAACGTGTCATCAATGACAAGACAGGGATTCTGTCCGCCGATGCCGCAAGCGATTCTCGCTTCAGTGCAAGCGAATCGATTTCCAGCTTGACTATTCATTCCATGATGTGCGTTCCGATGCTCGACATGGAAGGGGAACCATTCGGAGTCATCAGCCTTGATACTCAGAACCCGATGAAGCGATTTACGGAGGAAGATCTGGAACTGCTGCTGGCGGTCGCGAATCAGGCTGCTCATTCGTACGAAAATGTGCGGTTGCTGCAGAGCCATCTCGACAAGAAAAAACAAGATAAAGAAATGAAGATTGCGAGCGGCGTTCAAAGGGCATTGCTGCCGGAAAAACTTCCAGATGTCGATGGTTACCGCTTTTTCGCATCATACGATGCAGCACAGGCTGTGGGCGGCGACTATTTTGACTGCTTCCGGATTGGAGCCCACAAGGTTTGCGTTTCATTTGGTGACGTCGCTGGCAAAGGCGTTCCCGGCGCATTGATCATGTCGCGAATTGCAAGTGTCGTGCAGAACACGATGAGCTTCACCGATGACGTCCTGATGGCAATTCAGCGAATCAACTCTCACATGTGCCATAGCATGGTTGAGGGTCGCTTTGTGACATATATCCTTGGTGTGATCGACCTGAAAACCAACCGAATTACTATGGCAAACGCGGGGCACATGTCGCCACTGATTCGCAAAGCAGATGGCAGCGTGGAAGAATTTAATCAGGAGACAATCGGAATTCCTATCGGGATTATGGATGGTTATCGGTACGAAATCGTCGAGCGGGATATTGCCGTTGGGGATATGTTTGTTCTGATTACAGACGGCGTCGATGAAGCGATGAATCCTGATGGTGAACTCTACACAAAGGAACGCGTTCACGAATTTGTCGCAGCGGGTTCACCAGACCCAACTGAAATGGGACAGGCATTGCTGGCTGACGTTCGCATTCATGCGGATGGCCGAGATCAAAACGACGATATCACAATTATGACCTTTGGCCGTCTTCACTGATAACCTTCAACATTGCACACCTTCAACGTACGCACCACTCCCAGGTACAAATTGAAAAATCGCCGCGTGACCAAGGCGCTGGCTTAAGCCAGTTGCTATTCAACGTGCAGAACCGACTGCCCTTTCGGCAAGTCAAAGCACGCCAGCCAGCCAGCGTCAGATTTCAGGCGTGTGCCGGCTTTGAGTTTATTACGGTCAGTGACGATCGTCAGCGGCGTATCGATTTCCTTATGTCTCAGTCGTATGCTGGTGCCGCGAGCGGTTGGTATCAATACTGTAAAGTCCGGCGATGCAAATGGAGCGACAAACGTTACGTCGTCGTCCAGGCGGCCGATGGCGGTGAGTTCCCTGGCAGCCCAATAGCGAGCGATCTCGCTGAGCTTCATCCAGTTCAGATTATCAAATCGCTGATGCAGCCGATCGACAACGGTCTTGAAGACGTTGAACCCGTGTTCCGTGCCGTTGTAGTACATACCCGGCCAGTGACAGACCATAACCGCGGGTTCTTGTTTTTGGATGACATCCACCATTCGGCCAGATTGCAGATCAGCCGTGATAAATTGGTCCGGACTGCCTGGTTCCGTGCCATCCCAACCTCCAAACCAGTCGCCCGTACAACCAATGACTGATACCACACACTCCGGGTTTTTACCGTCAAGGTTTTTGGCATATTCAACACGCGGTACGACGCTGGTGTCATCGGTATACAAAAATTTAAAGTAGTGAGGGATCTCAGATCCGAACACGTGGCGAACCGATTGTAGTGTCGCTTGAGCGAGTTCCGGGACGACTTTTCCTGCGAAGCCGCCTGGTGTTGTGATACCATCACATGGCAAACCAGCGTTCTTCAGAATCTGCAGGGAGTACGTCAAATAGTCCGCAAGCTGGTCGACGGATTTCCCGTCAGTCCATTGCCAGTTTTCCATCCATTGCGGTCCACGATCGGGAAACGGACGTCCGGTTCTGGTGTCGATCACGCGCGTGTGAGTCGCCATTTCGGGATGAATGTCCCAATTCGGCAGCATCAGTTCACGCACAAGCTGAACGCTATCCTCCAGTTGACGATGACTCCAGCCGGGCATTTCACGATCCACCCATCCTACACAGGCTGGCTGAGGCACAATGCTATATTTGCCTCGCACGCCGCGTTCAGCACACCATTCTCCGAAGCGCCGAACAAAGCTGTCGGGGACTTCGCGTGGCCACGTGGTCCATGGCCTGCGATAGTCTTCTCGCTGCGGCCATGTCTCAGAAAATTGTGGCATCGCAAAGTAAGCCAGATTCACCAGGCAGGTTGAATCATCGACGATCATGGAGACAGGCACGCGGTTGCGAGGATTAACAACCTTAACTGTGGGATCTTGCTTTGGCCGTTCGCCGCTCACTTGCAGAGGTTCAACAGACATTGCGAAGCCACGAGTACCGTTCGTCAGGCAGCTCAGTCCGACTGGCCCTAAAACTGCAGCAGCGTTCAAAAATCGTCGCCGAGTCATGTCACCCATGGAATAAACTTTCGACATAAGGGGATTGAATACGTTGAATCGAATACAATATCATGGGCTGAACTGAAACAGATAGCTGTCAATGGCCCTCGGAGAGTACCTGCTACTGTTATTTTTCCCAATGCCTATGCAGATCTGACAAACCGAGTTGGCAATGTAGGCCAAATGTACAGTGCTCGCAAATATCCAATGTTTCACGTTTTGGGGACTCATGTAAGTAGCTGTGTCCTAGAGGTGGCATATTCTAGTGGCGATGTCTACCATGAAAGTTGGTTGCTGATTTCTAAAGGCAACAGTTAAACGTCTGCAATTCCTCGCCTGTTACCGCTAAAAAATCACAGTTGAAATGGCATCAGTTCCAACTCGTATTGATGGCCCAGTCGCAGTTATCGGCGACGTTCATGGCCAGACAGCGCAGCTTCGTGAGATCATCGGTCAGCTCGCTCGACTGCCCGACATTCACAAACGATGGATCGTGTTTATCGGCGACCTCGTCGATCGCGGGCCGGATCCTGCCGGCACAGTCCAATTGTTCTGTGATCTGGTAACTCAGCATGAAAAAGTCACGTGGGTCTGTGGAAATCATGAACTGGCGATGGCTGGAACTCTGGGGTTGATTCCTGTCCCGGACTATATCGATTTTCGAGGTCGCTGGACGCATCATTATGATTCGCACACGACGTTTGAGTCGTATGGAGTTGAACACAAAGACATCCAAGGTCTGAAAGCAGCATTGCCAGAAGTGCACACGCGACTGCTGTCGGACTTGCCGTGGAGCGTCGAACACCGGGACTATCTGTTCGTCCATGCGGGGCTGGACCGAAACCTTCCTTTCGAGACGCAGGTTCGAATTCTGCGGGAACGCGACTACACTCTCAGCCATCCGCCGTGGCTTTATTCGAAAGACTTCATCTTGATGGGCCCGCCAACCGATTGTCCGGTGCCGATCGTTCTAGGACACGTGCCAGTCGCCAAAGTTGAATTTGGCAACGGGATGATTAAGACCGACACAACCGGCGGCATAGGTGGCGCTCTCAGTTGCGTTCTGCTCCCCGAGAATATTGTCCTGCAATCAAGCGTCGTGGGCATTGCACCGGTGGCCGAGGCTCCTGTCAAAAAGAAGCGATCGTGGTGGTAGTCTGACTGCCACAGGTTATTTTTTTGAAAGAACTGAAAGGAAAAAGTTATGCGATTTGTATTTGCGGCGCTGATTTGTGTGAGCTGTCTAAGTCAGGCTGGCGCAGAAATTAAGACACAGGTTATTGAATATAAAGACGGTGATGTGACGCTGGAAGGTTTCGTCGCCTGGGATTCGGCAAAAGCCGACAAGCCGATGCCGGGTGTCCTTGTCGTTCATCAATGGATGGGGCTGACAGACTACGAAAAAGGCCGTTGCCGCCAGCTGGCTGAACTGGGCTACGTGACGTTCGCCCTGGATATTTATGGCAAAGGCATTCGCCCGGACAATCCGCAGGATGCTGCCAAGCAAGCGGGCATCTACAAGTCCGATCGTGAACTCTACCGCCATCGTCTGAATCTTGGCTTGGGTCAATTGAAGGCGCAGGCCGTTGTGTCGAAGAACCAAATCGCCGCGATTGGATATTGCTTCGGTGGAACAGGTGTTCTGGAACTTGCTCGCAGTGGTGCTGAAGTCTCCGGGGTGGTCAGCTTTCACGGTGGACTCGATTCACCTCAACCGGAAGCTGGCAAAAACATCAAATGCAAGATCCTTGTGTGCCATGGAGCCGACGATCCATTTGTCCCGGCCAAAGACATTGACGCTTTCAAGTCGGAATTGAATCAGGCAAAAGTTGATTGGCAGATGGACATCTATTCTGGTGCCGTGCACTCCTTTACTCAGCCGATGGCTGGCGATGACAATTCACGCGGCGCCGCGTACAACGAAAAAGCTGACAAGCGATCATGGACAGCCATGAATTCGTTCTTTGATGAGCTGTTTCAGTAGACGAACGATGCCGTAAAAATAGCCCGGCTCTCGTAAGAGAGCCGGGCTTCAATTTTCCGGGAGAATCTGGCGAGCGGGCTGCATCAGGTTGCCTGTACAAGAACAAAGTACGATTGGGCTGACGCCACTCCGCTCGCCCGCATCGACTCTCACTAAATCTGCGGATCACAGCCTTTCAAATTACTTTGACGCTACCAATTCGATGTCGAAAATCAGCACAGAGTTTGGTGGGATTGATGGACGGCCTGCTTCGCCATAGGCCAGATCACTTGGCACGAACAGTCGATATTTGGCTCCGACTTTCATCAACTGCAGTGCTTCAGTCCAACCGGCAATAACACCGGTCACTGGAAATGAAATAGGTTCTTCAGTTGCAGTCGGTTCGTCACCTGCGTAAGAACTGTCGAACTTTTTGCCGTCAATAAATGTGCCTCGATAGTGAGTCGTCACGGTGCTGGATTTAGTTGGCGTCGCGCCAGTGCCT
>JAYVNW010000066.1:0-8421 GCA_043758225.1 Candidatus Kuenenia sp.
CTGAAATTGGCGGCGAAGCATTGCCCACAGACATTCCAGACGTTGAGCTCGATGCCTCACTGCTGACTGAGGGAAATATTTCAGCAGTGAAACTCCTCACGGCATTGCATCTATGTCCCAGCAATGGCGAGGCGCGACGTCTCATTCAAGGCGGCGGTGCAAAGCTTGGGGAAGACAGAACAACGATCACTTCACATGATCAGCAAATCTCCGCAGTTGACGGACTGCTCGTCTGGGGCGGGAAGAAGAAGTACTGCCGCGTGAAACTCGGCTAACCGTCCAGCGCCGAGATTCTTCTGTTGAGCGGATTAAACATGGCCCTGTCCAGCTAGAATTCCTCGGAAACTTCTCCACCGCTGCGTGTTCCCGCTCCGCGCCAAAGTCCTCGGTCAATATTATCGGAAAAGCCTCGCACCGAACCGTCCATCAGCAAACCCTGAACAATTCCTGTGTGGAAACTGCGGGCGGTAAAGACCCCGTATGTTGAATCAGTCGCGCTTCTGCCTTCGCGCTGATTGACCCAATCTATGTCCCGCACCGTGCCGCCGTCGTTGTGCGGTACTTTCGTGTTTGGCGTAAACGTCGTCGTGAAACTCGTCTGATTGGCGCGACTATCAACCCATTCTGCATGGCCGGAGTTCTTCAGCGTTCCGCCAAGCGCACTGATCGCAGCAGGATCATTTGGCACTAGTGGATTAGCAACCATTCCGACATCTCGCAGGTAATACTGGAAAGCTCTCACTTCTGCCATCGCCAGTGTATTGCTGGTGCCATCCGTGAAGTCTCGGATCGAGTGCGAAGGACAGACCTATCGCCTTCGCAAAACTCGAAACGGCCGGTTGGTGCTCAACAAGTAGCAGCACTTGGCACGGAATCAGTTCATGAAGCTGCAGAGCAACGCATGGCCAACACGCCACCTATCTCACCGTTGCTAATTGATCCGATGCGTCGGCACGGGTCGGCCAGGTCGGAAACTTTGCAGCGAGATCACATTCTGCAAAACGCCAGTCGCAGCAGCGGAAGCGGCAAGCTCTTCGCGCACGATCAATTCCAACTCCGCCGGATCCGTCGCGACTCGAGCATTCACGACGACGTTGGCGGACGGCGTTCGAGAATTCGATGCCAGCGAAAGCTCCGGGCCCGTGGCATTGCTAACGAGATTCGCGACCGCGTAGCTGCCTTCGCACAAACCGATGACCTTTAAATGTGCCGCCTCAGCATTGGATGACAACAAACGTGCATGAAGGCGCTGAATCAGATCCATCAGGAATGCATCGAGATCAAACTCCTGAGTTGATTCAACGACGACCTGACTATTGAGCCATCCCAGTTCCGCTTCACCTTCCGCGTAGATGTCGTAGTCGACTTCCATGACTCGGCGGCCGAACTGGCCACGTTGTTCCAGTGTTTCGAGCAATGCCGTGAAACCATCACCGGTCTTGGCAGAACAGCGCAGCACCGGGCGGCCCGGATATTCGGTTTCAATCAGAGTTTGCAATTCCGTCACATCGGCGGACGACAATTCATCGACGCGATTTATCACGACGAAGTCCGCTTCTTCGATCTGTTTGCGGAAAATGTAGTTGGCTTTGGGAGAAAATCCACTGGCACCGTCGCCCCGCAGAATTTTCAGCCCGTGACTTGGTTTCAGGATAACGCCATATGGAGCGATATCCAGTGGCACGCCGTAAACTTCCGTCAGCGGACGAATGACGGTCGCCACAAGATCAGTGCAGCTCCCGACTGGTTCCGCCAGAATGACTTCCGGCAGCTCGCCTTCGCCAAGGTTTTCAACAGTCGATGTCAGAGCGTTGAAGTTGCAGCAGAAGCACGAACCCGCAACTTCACCCACGTCGAAACCTTGTGACCGCAAACTCTGAGTATCCACTAGGTCCGTCGTCTGATCGTTCGTCACGATGCCGACTTTCTTCCCGAGACTCATGTAATGTTTTGCGAGTCGAGAAATCGTCGATGTCTTGCCGGCCCCCAGAAATCCGCCAACCATAATGTAAACAGGTTTCATGCTGTTGCTTTCGAGTGCGACAGGATAATTCAGCCCGCAGGCCATTGAATGAAATAACGTCTATTTTCGTTCCGGAACTTCCAGCCGACAGCAACCCAGGTCCAGAAACTTCGAACCTTTCCCAGCGGAACACAGCAGGTCGTCAGGCAACCGGTAATACATGAACCGACCATCTCGACGAACTTCTACCAATTCGGCGAACTTCATGATTTTCAGATGATGCGAAACCGTCACAACTTCGGCCTCAAGAAACTCCGCGATGTCACTCACCGTGAGTTCACCGTACCGCAACGCGTCAACAATCCGCAAGCGATGAGGATCACCGAGAGCCTTTAGCCGCTCCGCACAAAACGCGGCATCAAAAGCATCTCGCGTCACAATGAGCTACCGTCATGAGGGTCAATTTCAACATTCTTATATTGGTAAGAATACTGTACTCTCGACTTGTCGCCGTGACAAGCATAGCTCGAAGGGTCTTACAGTTTGATCCTACTGCACTTGTACATGGATACAGCAGAGATGTCGGCGTTCAATAATTTCGAGCTAGATTTCAGGGCGAGTTGGATGTTGCGCGAGAATTGATTGAAATATAGTCAGCAAATTCAAAACAAATGACAGGAGATCCCAATGCTCATTCCAACTTTCGCGACGGATAAGACTCCCACAAGATTCTCACACATCTCTGCACTGATGCGTTTTCTGCCACTGCTCTTTGCAGCAATCGTGACTGGTCACACAGGAAATGCGGATCCCGATGAAAAGCCAAAGGTATCAAACGAAATTCGACATTCAGACCTGAGTGTCTATCTTGCCGACGACGGAACGTCGAAACCAATTCACACAACAGGCGACTGGGAACTGCGCCGGAGGCAAATCATTAAATGTGCTGAAGCGGCGATGGGAGAAATGCCCACGTTGGAGAACCTGCCATTTGATCCCAAGTTATCTGAAGACGTACGAATCGGCGATGTTCGACGCATCACGATGACGATTGCAATCGAACATTCCGATCGACTGCCGATTGATCTTTATTTACCGAAATCTCTGGCAAACATCATCGAAATCAACGACCTGCTAAATGCCACGTCACCTTCGAAGCTCGCTGCAATTGTGGCTCTTCATCCCACGGGGGTCGCTGGAAAACGTATTGTGGCCGGTGAAGGCGGAAAGCAGGGACGTCAATACGGACTCGAGCTTGCCCAACGCGGATACGTCGTGATCGCGCCGGACTATCCGTCGTTCGGGCAATATGCCAAATATGATTTTGCAAACGACAAGTACGATTCCGGCACGATGAAGGGAATCGTCAATCATCGCCGATGTGTGGATTTTCTGACAGCACTGAGTTTCGTAGATGGAGATCGAATTGGAGTCATCGGTCATTCGCTCGGCGGGCACAATGCTATCTTTCTGGGCGCGTTTGATCCGCGACTGAAAGTCATTGTTTCAAGTTGCGGCTGGTGTCCGTTTCATGATTACGATGGCGGTGACATCAAAGGCTGGACGAGCGATCGCTATATGCCACGCCTGCGCGATGTTTATGAACTCAATCCGGACAAAGTGCCGTTCGATTTCTACGAACTCATTGCTGCTCTCGCGCCTCGCACGTTCGTCTCCGTGTCTCCGGTACGTGATGCCAATTTTGACATCAATGGTGTGAAGAAAGCGATTCCGGTTGCGGGTTCCATCTATTCGTTGTTCAAGGCTCGCGAAGAGTTGATCCTGTTATCTCCGGACTGTGAGCATGATTTTCCAACGGACATGCGACTGCAGTCTTATAATGTGATAGATCGGGTTCTCAAGCACACACCTGATGCATTTGAACCTGATTTCGCCGCAGAATTGCCGCGTATTCCAGCCCGATCGCCAGCGGAAGCAATGGCGTCGTTTCAGGTGATTGACGGCTATGAACTTCAACAAACTGCTGCGGAGCCTTTGCTGACTGATCCGGTGGCGATGTCGTTCGATGCCGAGGGGCGTTTGTTTGTCGCCGAGATGAATGACTATTCAGAACAGGCGACCGAATATCTGGGCCGCGTGCGTGTGCTGATCGATACCGACGACGATGGAAAGTTTGACAAGAGTCATCTCTTTGCTGAAGGGCTCAGTTGGCCCACCGCCATTTTCTGTGCCAATCACGGTGTGTTTGTCGCTGCAGCACCGGATATCTTCTTCCTTAAAGATACCGACGGCGACATGAAGGCGGATATCAAAGAATTGGTCTTCACTGGCTTCAATCGCAACAACGTGCAGGGGCTGATCAATAGTTTTCACTGGGGACCGGACAATCGCATTTACGGTTCGGCGAGTACCGTTGGCGGTTCGATCACGTGTCCCAAGCATCCTGATCGCCCGGCTCTGGAATGTCGCGGCCGGGACTTTTCGTTCGATTCAAAAACGCTGGATCTTCGCACTGAAACCGGCGGCGGACAGCACGGGATGAGCTTCGACAATTGGGGCCATCGCTTCGTGAGCGCGAACAGCGATCACGCTCAGATGATTGTGTACGATGATAAGTACCTTTCACGTTCTCCGCTTCCGTCCGCCGCTCCAGCACGAGTCAGCATTGCCGTTGACGGTGGTCAGGCTCCGGTGTTTCGCATTAGTCCGGTTGAGCCATGGCGAATTGTGAGGACGCGACTGCGAGCGTCAGGATTGTCAAAAGGCATTGTCGAAGGTGGTGGTCGACCTGCGGGATATTTCACCGGGGCAACAGGGATCACAATCTATCGAGGCGATGCATGGCCAGACAGCGACAAGGGACTGGCCATCGTGGGTGACGTTGGCAGCAACATTGTGCATCGAAAGAGACTCACGGCCGACGGCGTTATCTGGACGGCCAATCGTATTGATGTCGGTCGAGAACTGGTCGCCTCAGATGACATCTGGTTTCGTCCGGTACAGTTTGCAAATGCTCCGGATGGATGCCTGCAGATTCTGGACATGTGTCGTGAAGTCATTGAACATCCGGCAAGTCTGCCGCCCGAAATCAAAAGGCATCTGGATCTGACGAACGGCCGCGATCGCGGTCGGTTGTATCGTGTGGCTCCGACGGGATGGAGGCCGCGCCCAGTGCCACATCTAAACGACGCGTCCACGACGGAACTCGTCGAACTGCTGGAACATCCAAACGCATGGCATCGGGAAACCGCGTCTCGGCTGATTTTCGAGCGACAGAACAAGACAGCGATTGCAGGAATTCGACAGTTGCTACATTCAGCATCATCCGGGCTGGGACGATTTCATGCCATCGGCAGCCTGGAAGGTCTGAATGCGTTGACGGCTGAAGATGTGATCGTCGGATTGAAGGATGCAGAAGCCGGCGTTTGTGAACGTGCAATTCTGGCGAGCGAAAAATTTCCGACGTCAGATGATGTCTTCAAAACTCTCGCGTCGATGACGAACGACGAAAATGCTCGCGTCCGAATGCAATTGGCATTTTCGCTGGGGGAATTTCCGCCTTCAGACATCCGACGCGAAGCATTGCAGAAGCTGCTGGCTGGTTCCGGACAGGATCGCTGGATTCGCACAGCGGTGTTCAGTTCACTTGGACCTGAAGCCACTGATACGTTTGCATCGCTGGCCACAAGTTTTGATTCTAAATCAATCGACGCCAATCCGGCCTTGATCGAACTGGCCGATCTGGTCGCTCGACAGACATCCGGAGAAACGGGCTGGAACAATATCGCCAGTGTCCTCGGCTCGCGACACGAGAGTCCCGCGATGCAAGTGAAGTTGCTGCAGGCGATTTACAAGGCGAACAAGGCAGCGAAGAGTGTTCCTGCGTTAACTCAGCTTTCTTCACAGATGTTGCAGGCCGCTCGTGCAAATGTCGGCGATGCCAATCTCTCTGACGATCAACGAGCAGCCGCATTAACAGCTTTCAGCCTGTCGTCATTCGCAAATGATGGCGACGTACTGCTGAATGCACTGGAATCTGTGCAGCCGCCTGTGATTCAAAACGCAGCTCTTGCAACACTTCTGCAGTTTTCAGATGAACAAGTTGCAACGCAACTTCTTGAACGCTGGTCAGCGCTGTCTCCAAAGCTCGCAGAACGCGTACGCGATGGGATGCTGAGCCGAACCGCATGGGCAGTGTTGCTTCTCGATGCCATCAGTGCTGGTCGGTTGCCTGCAGCGACTCTCAGCCCCTCGGATTTGCAACGTCTGGCCAGCGTCCCCGATGACGCTCTCCGATCGCGTGCGATCAAGCTGCTGGAAACAATGGGCAGTTCGACTCGCGAAGATGTATTACGTTCGTATCAGGTTGCATTGACGCTTAAGCCGGATCGCGAAAAAGGTGCGGCGACGTTTAAGCAACATTGTTCGATCTGCCATCAGATTGGCACGGTTGGATTTCAGGTCGGTCCAAATCTTACCACGCTGAAAAACCGTGGCCCAGAGGCGATTTTGACGAACGTGCTGGACCCAAATCGCGAAGTCAATCCCGCATGGCGAGATTACATCGCAGTGACAACAGATGGCCAGACTCATAATGGAGTGCTGATTGCGGAATCTGCCAGCACGCTGACTTTTCGCCGGGCTGAGGCCAAAGAAACCAGTCTGCTTCGAAGTGACGTTGAAGCCCTGCATGACACCGGACGCTCTCTTATGCCGGAAGGTCTGGAGAAGAATCTTGATCCACAGTCAATGGCGGATTTGATCGGGTGGTTGATGACAGTGCAGTAAACGGCAGCGAACATTGTAGAACTTGCAGCCTAAAGGCTGTGCTCCAGCACTGGAGTAAAGGCTTTAGCCGGCTTTGGCCTCTGCTAACATCTAAATACGTCTACTCAGTGACAATATCAGTCGGACATTCACCGACGTTCCGCGTTTGTGTACCATAGTCGCCTTTCGCTCCGCGAAAGCAGCGAATACGCAACTTTCGCGGAGCGAAAGGCGACTTTCGAACACTTATTGGTCGAACGATCTCAAGATAATAACTCCAGGCAGTGACATCATGGCACAAGCAATTGTTGATCCGGGCGAACTTCGACGCTTTGCACAGATGCTGCGACGATTCAACGAAGAAATCAACGAAAAAACCGCTGCCGTCGCGGGACAGCTCAGCCATCTCGGCCAGTCGTGGCGCGATCAGGAACATCTGCGATTTTCTGAAGAGTTCATCGGCAACATGAAAGCACTCAGCCGGTTCACGGAGTCGAACGAACAGTTCATCCCGTACCTCTTACGAAAAGCTCAGTTGGTAGAAGAGTATCTGCAGCAGCAGTAGGCTGTAAGAACGGCGAGCGGCATGCGTCAGCTTGCCGGTACGATGCGATTCCTGCGTCATCGTCAGCCCAGCCGAGTCGCATTGTAGGCTGTTGATTTAGTCGCGGTCGTGAGCCGCACGGCGCTAGCCGCGGGTGTTTCGATGTATTCTAAAAAACTCACCCGCAGGTAGCGCTTTGCGACTCACTAAGTCGACAGCATTGTACCGGTGGGCTGACGCCCGAACACTCGCCTTTGAGCTATTTCTTCAACTGCCACTGTTCATCAAAGAAATCCGCCGCAACCACTTTGCCTGGCCAGACGCTGTTCGGCGGTGTGTCGAGATCAATAACAGCCCAGTCCGGGAGCATCGGAACCTGACGAGCGTTGTTGAGGTACGCATAGTCTCGGAATGTGAAGCTGCTGTTGAGCACCACGTAGCGGTTCAGATTCAGCGGGTTCGGATGAATCAGAATCGGAGCATGGTTCTTCGCATCGTAAGACTTCTCGCCGACAGTGATCTTCTCGGCCGTCCATTGAATCGGCAGCTTGTCGGCGACCTTTGCGAGCACACTGTTCGACCTCGGATCGCCCCAGAGCACGATGTTCGAAGACTGAATCATCTCGTCGGTCAGATCGACATCGTTGACGACTCTCGCGTCACCTCGAAAATGCCGCCGCCAATGTTCGGTGACTCGCGCGAGTTCAGCATCCGCCCATTTGCCGACCGCTTCATTGGCGGCAGTGCCGGTGGGGCGAACGAAGATGAAGGAATCCATGAAGGCGTCGTCGATGGGGCCCTGGAGATTGTGGCGCTTGCGGAGAGAGTCCAGTGGTTTTGCGATATACCATTGACCGTCCTCATTTTGTCTGATGCTGAAGTGAAGTGAACCGTCCGAAAGAGGCCCATCCACCAGCAAGATGACAGGTGCCGCATTCGGATCGACAGTCGGCAACGGTCGAATATGTATTGCAGTACGAGGAGGTTTTGCAGGATGTCGGTGAAATGAATCACCCGCCAAAGATCCGGCCGAGATATCAATGGTCATTGCTGTCACGTTGCTCGTACTGAGGGAGATGAGCAATTGCGCACTTCTTTCGTTGTGATCAGCCTGAATTGCAGCGCGGACAGCCGCCCGGGACCAGTGTGCTCCTATTTCATCGATCGTCAACCAATTCATTCGATT
>JAYVNW010000067.1:0-1800 GCA_043758225.1 Candidatus Kuenenia sp.
CGCATTGTCGCGGACTCGGCCAGTTTCAGCAGACTCATTCCTTGCTGAAGTCCGGAGAGCCGCGGATACAGCCCTGAAATTTTTGCTTCAAACTTCTGGAAGTCCGCCGCGGCCATCTGCCCGCAGGATCTCACACGCTCATCGATTTGCTTCTGAACTTGACTCGCCTCGGCTTCCAGCCGCTGATATTCTGCGTTCATCGCTGAAACGCTCCCTGAAAAATCTTTTTCGCTGACGCCTTTTTACAGCGATTCATTGATCTTGGCCTGGATCACCTTCAGTCACACAAATTCCCGACGGATCGCGAACCCGCCCTCCCCCACTCGCGCGGAGCATATCGACAGCATAAACCGCAAAGCCGCGGGTGCCGAGTTGCCAATGCCATGGTGGCAGAATCCGGAACGATGCACATCTTTGAACGATGACCGGGATGGATTGCAGGTCGTGCTGCATGACTGCGGGGCTCAGTCCAGAAAAGAAATTGCCAGTTTGCAGGCATTGAAACATTAACTTCGGAAGTTCGGCTGGTGGTGTTTGATTCAATTCAGGCACTGTGTCCGAAGAAACCAAATCGGTAATCAACAACGTGCGGCCGCCTTCGACCGTGAGGTCCAGTAATCGTGCCAGATGTCCTCGACGGACGGCCTGAATGAGCGACAGAAATCCCGGAGCTTCGGGCAACACGATCTGCGATGCCGTATCGATCAGCTGACTCAGAATGCAGGCAGAGATAGCAACATCTGAGACAGGAATTTTGTCACTCGCCGATGGCGTCTCCAACGCTGATAGAAACGCGGTCCGAGATTCTGAATGCAACTCCGTCGAATCCGCGTCGCTCAGCAGCGGGGCGGCGATGTCCAGGGGTGCAAAGATGCGAATTCGTGAAGCGACGCCAGGCGGACACTTTGAAACGACGAGATTTACTGCTGCAGCATCGATGTCGATCAGGCGAATCTCAGTGAACATCTCAGCCAACGCTGCGACGTCGATGTCCTGGCAGTTTCCAGCTCCTGCGATGGCAATTGTCAATCGGTGGCCGCGAGACGCGCGATCCGATCGGCGAGACTGGACGTCTGTCGCGGCAGTGGCGATCAGACGCATAACATGAGCACGGTGGGAGGCGAAACTTGGCTGGTCCCGCGTCTGCTGGTTTCGTGTAATGTGTATCTGGGCGAGGTCAGTCACGTGATGCGTCGCCGCAGGCCGGATGAGAGGTTTGACTTAATTTAAACACAATGAACCTGAAATTATTCGACGGGCAGTCCCTCGCCGGCTTTCAAATCGCTGTGCCCTTGAATCTCTGTGCCCATCGAAGTTGGAAGCATCATGCGACTGACATCCAGTTGAGCATAACCCACGCGGCGGATACGAACGCCGGACACATAGTCGCTTACCGCGGATCGGGACATACCGAGCATAGTCCAACCACAAAAAATGCCAAAAGCCACTGCCATCACGACAAAAAATGGCCAACCGTACCACAATGTTCGTTGAAAATTATGGATCGCGGGGCCATCGGCAATGTCGTTTTTCCCCAGCCACTTTTCATGCTCCTGTCGTACGGGCTTCAACCGGTTCTTCCATTCCGCGCTGTCCGTGCTGAACTCTCCAAACGCAGTCACGATCTGATGTATTGGCATTACGTTCTCCATAACGTATTGTCCTGCGACGAATCCGGCCGGAATAGCAAGAGCAAGCGGTACCGCGAGATTGCCAAGGTAGTCACGAAACGCAGCCCATTCCCTGCGAATTCGATTGCGAGACCACGTTCCGTTCATCCGCCGACAGTTTGCAGCAACC
>JAYVNW010000068.1:0-1692 GCA_043758225.1 Candidatus Kuenenia sp.
CCAGGGGTCAACCGCTTTGTCAGCCCCGTATTTGAGTCGCAAATTTCAATGGACTTTTCCTTCGGTGATACCATCCACGGTTGATTGGGTGAACTGCACCAAATTCGACCCCCGATAAACGGGGATATCTCCCGGCCTATTCGTGCATCCCACCATCGCGATGTGCCCTGATTGGTTGTGGAATGTCAGTGAGCGCCTAAACCCAGCCACCGAGAGGCGCTTCAAAACCAGCCATTATGAGAGTTGAGACATCCCGTTCACACTGTCTGCGGAGATTTTTTCCGTGGACAGGAGTCAGGCATGTCGAATCGGCTATCAATGGCACAAACACAGGCAATACAAGCACTTGCGGCGACAGGGCAATC
The DNA here is from genome assembly GCA_043758225.1 of Candidatus Kuenenia sp. Taxonomy (GTDB): domain Bacteria; phylum Planctomycetota; class Planctomycetia; order Planctomycetales; family Planctomycetaceae; genus SXXK01. The sequence goes on from JAYVNW010000068.1 coordinate 366, forward strand.
GCATCGGGCGATTTCGAGAGCTCTGGGAGTGGATCGCGGGACCGTCGCAAAAACTTTGTCTCAACTTCAAAACCAGCCACCTGTGTGGGAAGCGCCCACCGGGTCAGGTGATGCGCCTGTCGGGTCTCAGGATACCGAACAGGTCTCCGAATCCGGTTCCACTCAAGTCGCTGAGAGTGAAGCAGAAACGTGTCCGGCCAGCATCACGGTCGACTCATCATCGAAGACTGACGGCGCTGAAACGACGGCGGGCTCCCGCAGCGAGTGTGACGCCTGGCGTGAAGACATCATCCGCAAACTGGAGCAGGGCCTGACCGCGCAGCGAATCTGGCAGGATCTCGTCGATGAGTACGGATTCTCGGCGAAGTACCACAGCGTGCGACGTTACGTTTCTAAACTACAGAAGAAGACACCGCAGCTCGTGCGACGCATGGAAGTCGCCGCCGGAGCAGAAGCCCAGGTGGACTTCGGCACAGGCGCATGGATCACATCGAAAGACGCAGCCACGGGCAAGACATCGCGTCGTCGCAGTTGGGTGTTTCGCATCGTGCTCAGCCACTCCCGCAAGGCGTACAGCGAAGCCGTATTTCACCAAAGCACGGAAGCGTTTATCAGCGCTCTTGAGAATTCATTCAGGTACTTTGGCGGCGTCCCGCAGACGCTCGTCATCGACAATCTCAAAGCTGCCGTCAAGCAAGCCGACTGGTACGACCCGGAGATCCATCCGAAGCTGCAATCATTTGCTCAGCATTACAGCACCGTGATTCTGCCGACGAAGCCTTACACGCCCGAGCACAAAGGCAAGGTCGAAGCGGGCGTGAAGTACGTCAAAAACAATGGCCTGAAAGGTCACGAGTTTGACAGCCTCGACGCCGAGAACAAACACCTTCTCGAATGGGAAGATCGCGTCGCCGATACGCGTCTGCATGGCACCACAAAGCAGCAGGTGCGGCAGCGCTTCGAGCAGCTCGAACGCCCCGCGCTGCTGGCGTTACCAGTCGAACGATTCCCGTTCTTTCATGAAGGCCGACGCAGTGTCAATCGCGACGGCCATTGCGAAATCGCGAAGTCGTATTACTCTGCACCGCCTGAGTTTATCGGACGAGATGTCTGGGTTCGCTGGGACAGTCGGCTCGTACGACTATTCAACGAGCGATGGGAACAAATCGCCGTGCATGCACGAGCTGAGCCGGGACGATTCAAGACTGATTCGAATCACATCCCGAAGAAGCGAGTTTCGTGCATCGAGCGTGGAGCGAATGCGCTGCTGAAAGAGCTCGCCATTGTCGGAAACGCGGTAAAAGACTGGTCGGAAGCCATGTTGCAG
>JAYVNW010000069.1:0-2694 GCA_043758225.1 Candidatus Kuenenia sp.
TGTAAACCATCCTGCCGTACGCGATCGTCGGATCACCATAAGGGGAAGTGGAGACTGATTCACCGGGAATGGAAAACGAAATTTCGTTGCCATCAAAACGCGGTTCCGTAAACCAAACGATCATCACGAATATAAGGACGAAAAACGCGAGAACGATTGATGTTGCGATGTAGTAAGGGCGACGAGACCGACGCGCGATCGGTTCTACGTCGGTCGTAGTCGGTGAATCGTACGGATTCTGGGTCAATGTGCGGACGTTCAACAAAGTTCTGTCTGACAAACGGTCCCACAATCAGTTGTTTGTGCGACGCGTACAGGACATAGGTTATCCATCTGTTACATGCTGTCAAATAATTTCGGCGATGTTGGTTGATGTCGCTCGGCGGATGTATTTGTACTGGGCATCACGCCGGTTTACAGTCACGTCGTACAATAGTCGGCTGAAGCGTTACTGGCATTCGTATTCAAGTGGGGGCCAACGGCGTCAGGTGCTGACGCCTGGCAGTAAAGTGATTATTGTCGGTCACACTAACTGGCTTGGCGAGACGCATGATCTTATGATGGCGCATGTGGTGCCGTAGTATTTGAAGCTGTTGATAGGTTTTGCGACTGTCCCCCCCGCATGCGATTTGCCAATTTCACAAATGTGCGACGGGGGAAGAGGGCTAGGGTGAGGGGGCATAAGAGACCACTGAATTTAGGTTCATCTCGCTTAAACAAAATCAACCCCCTCATCCGGCCTTCGGCCACCTTCTCCCCCTTTCTAAGGGGAGAAGGGACATTGGAACGAATGCCGTTGAAGGCACCGTGCCTCACCGTGTACGTGTGATCTCGAACAATCGTGAGCCTCTAGCATGAGCGTCAGTGCCGTTGAATTTTTGTCATCAAAAGAAACCGACGTCGCCCATAGCGTATTGGTGATGTATGGACCGGAGAGATATTTTCGGCCTGAGATTCTGCACCGTATTCCCGGTGTCAGCGGTGAAGATTCTGAATCGTCGATCACACGGATCAATGGCGAAAAGGCCGAGATTCGTGAGGTAATGACGGAGCTGCGAACTGTCTCCATGTTTGGCGATCAGCGAATCGTGCTCATTGAAGATGCTGATGATTTTGTCTCTGCGAATCGGCCGGTGCTGGAGAAATACGTCGCCAGTCCAGCGAAGGGATCGTTGTTGATTCTGGACGTTAAGACCTGGCCGAAGACGACGAGGCTATACAAGCTCGTTGAAAAAGACGGCTTGGCAGTGGAATGTGCGGAACTCACCGGCGCAAATCTGCTCAAATGGCTGCAGCGCGTGGCGAAAGATGAGTTTGGCAAGTCGATGGATCGCGAGAGTGCCGCGTTGATTGTGCAGCTGGCCGGTGACGGCGTAGGGATGCTGTTGCAGGAGGTCGCGAAGCTCGCGTCACTGGTCGGCGAAGTTTCGGAGATTACTCGGGAAGACGTCGTCAAAGTTGTCGGCGGCTGGAGAACCGAGACGACGTGGGTGATGCTCGACTCCGTTCGCGATGGTAATGCCGGAAAGGCGTTGGAGGCCCTTGATAAACTGATGATGGCTGGTGAAGCACCTCAGAAAGTGCTGGGTGGCGTAACGTTTACATTTCGGAAGTTTGCTGAAGCCACCGAGCGTGCGAGAGCTGGTACGCCGCTGCGTGATGCGATTTCCGGTTCCGGAATCTTCCCGAATGCCATCGGTGCAAGTGAAGCCTATCTTCGGCGAATTGGTTTCGAACGAGGCAGCCGGATTCTGCAGCTGCTGATTGAAGCGGATACGGAGATGAAGGGCGGAAGTCGCGTTGATCCGAAACTGCTGCTGGAGCGGCTGTTCATTCGACTGGCCGGTGAGCCCGTTGCTTTGAGCGTCACATGAACGGGCCGCTCTTCAGCCTGCGGGATGTAACATTGCCAGCGAGCGGGGGACGTGAGTCCCCTGATCGTGTTTCGAAATCAAAATCGAGGCACAATCAGAGGATTGACATCCCTCGCTCGCCTGGCAAGCGTCTCGATTCGATCACGCTTGAAATTCCGTCAGGGGCGACTGCCATCATCGGGCTCTCCGGAGCGGGCAAAACGTCGCTGCTGAATGCGTTGGCGGGGTTTGAAACGACGTTTTCGGGCGAGCTGAAGTTGCATATCTCCGACAGTGAAAAACATAAACTACCTCTGTTCTGGGTGCCGCAGAATGGCGGACTTTGGCCGCATTTGTCAGTCGAACAGCACTTGAATGTCGTAAGCAGAGCAGTTGGGCAGGATTACAAATCTCCGAAAGAACCCCGACGAATTCCAGAAAGGTCAGACGAATTCCTGAGTTCATTCGATCTGGAACATCGTCGGAAGGCGTTACCGGCGGAGTTGTCGCAGGGCGAACGTTCAAGGTTGGCACTGGCGAGGGCTTTGGCGACGCGTGCTAAAGTGCTCCTGCTGGACGAACCGCTAAGTCACGTGGATCCGGTGCGTAAGCTGGCTTATTGGAAAATCGTGCGGCAAGTTGTCGCGGAAGAAAATATCTCTATGGTCTTCACGTCTCACGAACCTGAAACTGTTTTGCGGCAGGCAAACCATGTGATTTGTCTGGATGCAGGTTCTGTGGCGTATGATGGGCCGGTGAGAACACTTTACGACAATCCGCCGAACGCTCAAATTGGCGAGTTTCTCGGGCCGCTGAATTGGTTCACAATGGATGAAGCGGC
>JAYVNW010000070.1:0-5194 GCA_043758225.1 Candidatus Kuenenia sp.
CCAGTTCATGGACGGCGTGATGTTCATGCACAGCGCGCGAATGAATCAGCTGCGTCAGGTTCTGGACGATGGCAAAAGCGTTGGTAAAGTCCGTCGTATCGTCAGCCATTTCAGCTTCTGTGCGGCGGACGAATGGGTTCAAAGTAACATCCGCGCGAGCAGTCAATTGGAACCAGCGGGTTGTCTGGGAGATCTGGGCTGGTACACGATTCGAATCACCTTATGGGCGATGAATTTTGAGATGCCCACTGAAGTTCGTGGCCGAATTCTGCACGGAGCGAAACGTCCGGACAGTTCCGAAGACGTGCCGATGGAGTTTCAGGGCGAGATGCATTTTAAGAGCGGCGTGTCGGCGACGTTCTTCAATTCCTTCCGCGCGAACCATCAGCAATGGGTCAACATCAGCGGTACAAAAGGATACGCTCAGGTCAACGACTTTGTCTTGCCATACTTTGGCAATGAAGTCGCATTTGAAGTCGGAAATCACAACTTCGCCGCCGAAGGCTGTCACTTCAACATGGAGAAGTTTTTCACTCGTCACGCTGTGTCGGAATACAGCAACAATACTGCGAACAGTCAGGAAACAGAGCTGTTTCGAACATTCAGCAAACTGGCACTCAGCGGCAAGTGTGACAGCTACTGGCCGGAGATTGCCCTCAAGACTCAACGAGTATTGGACGCAGCTTTGAAATCAGCCAACAACGGCGGAGCAGCAGTCACACCGTAGACTGCACCGCTCGCGAGCGGCCATGCGGCAGCCTGCCAGTACGAAAACGACGTACCGGAGGGCTCACGCCACACCGCTCACCAGCTTCATTCCAACCAGCATTAAGCATCCTCTCGCACGGATCGAATCTCATGAGACCCACGTCTGTCGTCGCGTTGATTGTTTTGTTTAGCGGCATCGCCAATGGCGCTGAACCACAACCGCCGTATGATGTTTTTCCTGCGGCTGATCCACCGTACTATCGTGTGCGGTACGCAGCTTCAACGATACCCGGTGAATTGGTGTACCCCGTGAACTATACGATCTGGATTCCACAGGACGTCAAGTCGCTGCGTGGGGTTATCGTACATCAACACGGCTGCGGCGAAGGATCATGCACATCCGGACTCACTGGCGCGTACGATCTGCATTGGCAGGCGCTTGCAAAGAAGCACGATTGTGCCTTGCTGGCACCGTCGTACGAACAACCTGAAAAAGCGGATTGTCAGATGTGGTGCGATCCTCGCAATGGATCGGACGTGGTATTTCAGAAGTGCCTGTTGGAACTTGGCGAAAAGTCCGGGCATCACGAGCTCTCAAAAGTGCCGTGGGCTTTGTGGGGACACAGTGGCGGTGGACACTGGGCAGGAGGTATGGTGTTGTTACATCCCGATCGCGTCGTCGCAGCATGGTTGCGTTCAGGTGTGCCGCTGTTGAAGGAAGACCCGGATCGTGCGACCATCAAGGCTCATACATTATCGGATGCTGCGTTGCAGGTTCCGGTGATGTGTAACCCCGGCGCACAAGAAGGCGTTACAGTCAAAGACGGTCGTTTCGCAGGCGTCTGGCCGGCCAACGAAGCATTCTTTCGCGACGTGCGTTCCAAAGGCGGACTCATCGGCGTTGCGGTCGATCCATTGACGGCCCATGAATGCGGCAACCAGCGCTACTTCGCCATCCCGTGGCTGGATGCATGTCTCAGCGTGCGACTTTCAAAAGACAACGCCGAAGTGTTGAACGCAATGTCAACTGATACCGCATGGCTTGCCGAAGCAACTGGAACCAAAGCTGTACCAGCGGCGACATTTTCCAGCGACCCACTAAAGGCGGCATGGCTCCCGAACGAAACCGTCGCGCGTTCCTGGATGCAGTATGTCAAAGACACAGCTTTGACCGACACGACATCGCCGCCTGTTCCGACAAACGTTCATTTGAACGGAACTAATCTCACCTGGGACGCTATTGCCGATCTCGAAAGCGGCCTTGCGAGTTTCATCGTTGAACGCGATGGTGTGGCTGTCGGCAATGTCCCGGAGAACGGCAAGAACCCATTCGGACGCCCGATCTTTCAGGGTCTTCAATACAGTGACACACCGGCGTTGCCACTTGTACAGATGCAATTCACCGACACTAAGAGTCAAGCCGGAAAGAAATATGTGTACCGTGTGATCGCAGTCAACACGGCAGGTCTTAAATCAGAACCGAGCGCACCAGCTTCGGTTAAACTTCGCTAGCAATTCAAACTCAACTCGAAGAAGTGGTACTGAACCTCCCGCGTCCTCTTCGAGTCGGGTTAAACGGTAGCGATCCGGGCTGACATTAAGGAACCGTCCACGATTTTTTCCGCTACTACGCCGCAGACGTATCAATGAAGCCTGCCGGAGATTCCGATCGTGGCAGTTTTAAAGTGAACGTCGTGCCTTTGCCGATCTCGCTTTCGACGCGAATACGCCCTTGGTGAGCTTCAACGATGCGAAGGCACAGGGACAATCCCAGGCCGGTTCCACCCTGGCCGCGAGCGTCTGGTGTTTTGGTGGTGTAAAACGAATCGAAGATGTGTGGCAATTTATCATGCGGAATCCCGCAGCCGGTGTCGCTGACGACAATCTCAGCCCAGCCTTCGGATTTGTTATCGCGGACAATCAACCGCAGGCGTCCCGCTTCCTTCATGGCTTGCCGAGCGTTCACGATAAGATTCATCAGAATTTGCTGAATCTGGCTGGCATTCACCATCGCCCAGACTGGTGACGGCGACATCAGATCCACGGAGATGCGATGCATTTGCAGATCTTTCTGCACCAGCACCAACACGTCGTCCAGCAGACGTTTTAAGTCGGCAGGTTCAACGCGATCGGAATTCTGTCGAGCGTACGCCAGCATGCCGGTCGTAATCTGTGCCGCGCGCTGTCCGGCGGACAGAATTCTGTCGAATGATTTTGTCCGAGTCTTCTCGTCGGCGTGTCGCAACCCCATCTTGGCGTAGTTAATCACCGTCGTAAGGATGTTGTTGAATTCATGAGTGATCGAAGAAGCCAACGCACCCACTGAACTCAGTCGCTGTGCGCGCATGAGTTCGTCCTCAAGCAGGGCAAGGCGTTGTTCCAGTTCAGCGATCTTCTGTGAGTCATCCATGACAGTAAATTGCTCCGGAGAGTACACGCGGCAACACGGCGGTATCTGCACAGCCGCTCCAGTTGGATTTATCGGCATATTTCCAAGCCATCTTGTGGCTGGTCGTGTTGCAATGACGCAACATTGGTGGTTTTTCAACAGCAGATTTGGCCGGAACTATGTTTGTAACTGCGGTCCGTGCAGGCAGATTGTTGATTTTTTGCGGCATCGGCATGATTAAGAACCCTATCGATTTTTGGCCTCGTGCAAATGCTGGGGAGTTCAATCTAACAACTCTGTAATTGCCGCCAGAACTTTAGGCCCAGTTGTCGACATGCCATAACGAGCGAGACACCGAGCTCGCAAATCGGCATTCCATGGTAGCGAGCCGGACCCAACAGCTGGAAGGTTTAACATCGCTTCCACCAGTGCCTGATGAGACCCAGCGGAATAGAGCTGTCCAAGCCTCAGATCCGCAAGACGTTCTGGAAATGCTCCATGATCGGGCAGCAATGATGGAACGCCCGCCAACGCAGCCTCCAAAACATACAGCCCCTTCGGTTCACGGTATTCTGTGGGAACACACAACCAGTCAAACGAACGGAGTATTTTGAATTTTTCGTCCCGATCTGCAGGGCTGCCTTCCCATCGAATGCGTCCTTCACCAGCAATTTTCTGTACAGCACGCAGTCTTTTTTCAAATTGACGCCGATGTAAATCAGGCAAGAAACCCGCGATCACAAAGTCCAGTTTGTTCGTCCGTGAAACAACATCTTCTGCCGCATCCAAAAAATGAAACGCTCCTTTTTCAGGACAAATACGAGCGAAATATCCGATCGCTGTTCGCTTGGAATTTGGCCCAAGTGATGAAGCATCGCGATTCGATTGCCCCGATTCGATGTGTAACTCCTGATTCATACGATGCGAATCGGGATCGATGGTCAACGGAATCGTCCGAAAATGACGCTCCGGAAGGCTGAGATACTGCTGCATGAACATCGAGTAATATCGACTGTGTGTAAACAGGCGATCAAACCCCGCGGCGTTTCGAGAGACCAGCTGAATAGCTTGCGTTTTCCATGGTTCGGGCATTGCATCCAGAAAGATGTCGTCGCCCTGTAACAGGCACGCGATCTTTCCTTCAAATCGCAATTTGAGTTCCGGCACAATCCCGGACAACAATGCGTTGCTGAATAGTATTACGTCCGGTTGCAGATCATCACATAGAAAATTGATCAGCTCACGGATCTCAGCCCTCTGCGGCCCATTCGTTCCCTGCAACAAATCGATCGTCAAATTGCCGAGTTGGCCGGCATCTGTACTACTGCTTCGTTTTGAAAGCAGTCGGACAACTGCGGGACGATCCAGCCATCGCTTGAAGATTCCTGGAACAAGTCTCCAGCCCGGCAATTTGGAATCAAGATAGACGTTGATTCCACCCAGGAACACCCGCGACGAAGATTCATCGACTTCATCGACACGAATAGGCGTATAAGTCGGCAGCAAGACAGCGTCCGCCCCCGCCTGTCGCAGCGCACGGGCCAATGTGTTGTCCTGCATGCAGGAGCCGCAGAACATCCCCGCTCCGCCGGCCGTGAGAATGGCGATCTTCATGGTTCAAATTCCATGAATCTGCAATCTGTACGACATGTACAAGTAACGTGAGCCCCAACTAAGCGAGACTGCCTGTCGAAAATAGGTAGAGTGGGAGTCGAGTCCGGGGCATAGAGAATTCCAGGAGGCCAAAATCTAACACGAAAAGTTACGCAGATGTATGCGCATCAAATGAGTTTCACCAAAGCGGTTTACTTTTGCAAGCATTTGCAAATGATTTCACGTAATCGTCAGGTGCGGCGTATTTTATTCGTAGCACAGGCTTCGAACCTGTCTGTTTCCAGAAGACAGGCTGGAAGACTGTCCTGACTTATTCTCGACCGATCCCTGGTTAACTCTTTCAGCGAAAGTATCTCCCGGTGGACTGCACGCGCCATCAGGCCAACTGCACCACACAAAAAAGCAGACCGCCTCTCCTTTCCGAAGTATCGCAACATCAGTTACAATGACATCCACGGTTTTTGTGAACCAGTGTGATCCGGT
>JAYVNW010000071.1:0-9821 GCA_043758225.1 Candidatus Kuenenia sp.
TGTTGAGCCACGACTCTGAAGCCGCGCACGACGGTAATACGGCAAATCCTCTGGCACCGCGAAATCCACACTTTCCCGGCAAAGCCAAACGTGTGATTTACATGTTTCATGCTGGCGCGCCGAGCCATCTGGAAATGTTCGACAAAAAGCCGGAACTCACAAAACGCGATGGCCAGTTGCCACCGGCCGAGCTGTTGAAAAACTACCGTGCCGCGTTCATCAATCCGAATTCGGCATTGCTGGGACCAAAGTTTAAATACGAAAAGCATGGCCAGTGCGGGATGGAACTCAGCGAAGTGTTGCCGCACACGGCAAAGCTGGCGGACGACATTTGCCTGATCCGATCAATGCAAACGGATGCCGTCAATCACGCACCGGCTCAGATCATGATGAACACCGGATCGCAGCAATTTGGTCGTCCGAGTTTTGGATCGTGGACGTTGTATGGCCTGGGCAGTGAATCTGCGGATCTGCCCGGCTTCGTGGTTCTCACCAGCGCGAAGGGGACGAGCGGTGGTTCCAGCAACTACGGCAGCGGTTTTCTGCCGACGATGTATGGTGGCATTCCATTTCGCAGTAAAGGAGATCCGGTTCTCTACCTGTCGAATCCGGCGGGGATCGATGCCGAGGCTCAACGTACATCGCTGGATTCGTTGAATCGGCTGAATGAGCTGGCATTCAAGGCTGCTGGAGATCCGGAAATTGCGGCTCGCATTCAAAGCTATGAAATGGCTTACAGACTGCAGACGAGTGCTCCTGAATTGATGGATTTGGGAAGTGAATCGAAAGAGACTCTGGACCGCTATGGCATCAAGGATCCAAACGAAGCCAACTACGCTCGCAATTGCTTGCTGGCTCGCCGACTGATAGAACGTGGAGTCCGCTTTGTGCAGCTGTTTCACGAAGCCTGGGATCAGCACGGAAACCTGACTGCAGGCGTACGTCAGAATGCTCTGGACACCGATCAGGCGAGTGCGGCTCTGGTGAGTGATCTCAAAGAACGCGGCCTGCTGCAGGACACGATCGTTGTCTGGGGCGGAGAATTCGGTCGTACGCCAATGGTTCAGGGCGGAAATGATGGGCGAGATCACCACAATCGATGTTTCAGCGTATGGCTGGCTGGAGGCGGCATCAAATCAGGACATGTTTACGGGCAGACCGATGAACTGGGTTTCAATGTCACGGAGAGTCCAGTGCACGTGCATGATCTGAATGCGACGCTCCTGCATCTGCTGGGATTCGATCATTTGCGTCTGACGTATCGCTTTCAGGGACGTGATTATCGCCTGACCGATGTTCACGGCAAGGTTGTTCAGGGAATTTTATCGTGATTTACGACCCACGGAACTTAATATTCCGCGTCCCATTTTGAACAAGATCTGCGATAAAAATTCAAAATAGGAGGTTCTCACAGCCTGCAGAATTCGGACACTTGCAGGAACTGCCGGTACTTAAGAGGTTGACGGATTCTTTAGCACGCATGGAACGGGATTTATAAACCCTTCATCTTGACCGTAATTCGGCGGTCTGCGAAAACCCGCCGATCCTTGAATCGATTCAGGGACTCGCAAAAACGCAATATCTGCCCCACGGAGTCGGGGGCTTCAGTTGGCAAAGGAGTGCCCTTACCGTGATAAAGATCGTCGTTGCATTGCTCGCAGCAGTTGCAGTCAGTGTCATTTCCCCCGTCCTTGCACAAGAGGCTGCCAAGCCTGCTGCCAAAGATGCCACCCCGCATCGCGTTGGTCTTGTGGATATGGCTGAAGTGTTTCAGGGCTACAAGAAGTTTGAGGACATGCGTTCCGAACTTCAGGCCGAAATTGAAAAGAGCGACGCTGAAGCCAAGTTAATGGTTGAGAAGATGCAGAAGATGCAGCAGGAGATGATTGAGTCAAAGTTGGCACCAGGCAGTGTTCAGTACGAACAGGGCGAAAAGGCTCTGCTGGACGCCAAGGGTGAATTCGAAGCCTTCCGTGCTGCGACTCAGCGTAAACTGGCTCGCCGCGAATCCGAAATGTTCAAGGTGATCTACGCCGACACGACGAGCATGGTTAAGAAGTATGCTGAGTTTGCAAAGTTCACTGTTGTGATGCGATTTGATCGCAAGGACATTAGCGATGAGACGGCTCCGAATGAAGCCGTTCAACGCATGAACAAGCAGGTTGTTTACTTTCGCGGTGAAGATGATATCACCGATGTGGTGTTGCAAACCCTGAACAAGCAGTACGACGGCAGCAAGGGCGCGAATGGTACCATTCAGCCAGCATCTCGCGAAATTGACAAAACAGCAGAACAGGTCCGTCCTGCAACGCGCACGAAGTAGGTCGCTTGCCGTCTGAATTTGCGATAATGAAGACGTCACCGCTTGGGTAAATATAGAATCGCCGGCAGTGGAGAGCCCGTCTGGGTTTCCGCTGCCGGTTTCTTGATAGTCATGGTTATCTGGGGGAAAGCAAGTTATGAGTTTTCAACAAACTCAGCGCTCGCAACAACAAACGGTTGCTCGACCTGCTCTAATTGCCGGCCGGGGATTGTTTCACGGTATTGAGGCAAAAGTCCGACTCCTTCCGGCTGAGCCAAATACCGGCATTGTTTTTCGACGTGTGGATCTACATGGCAGACCCCAAGTGGTGGCACATGTCGATAATGTCGCATCGGCCATGCGTCGAACAGTGCTGGCGTCTCGCGATGGTGCGATTGTCGAAACCGTTGAACACCTGATGGCTGCCATGGCAGGGTTGCGATTAGACAACTGTCTGGTTGAAATCAATGCGATCGAAGTTCCCGCTGTCGATGGCTCCTGCATGCCATTCTGCGAAGCGATTCTTGCAGCCGGCCTGGTTTCACAATCTGCCGAGAGAACTCTTCTAAACGTCGAGGATTCACACAGCGTCAACGATCGAGCTGGCGAGCAGTGGATCGAAATCATCCCCGCTTATGATGGCATCTCAACGGCCGACTATCGCCTGGACTACGGCAATGAGTCGAATCTTCCATCTCAGTCATTTTCTGTAGAACTAACTCCGGAAGCATTTCTGCGGGACATTGCTGGCGCTCGCACATTCGTGCTCGAAGATGAAGTCGCCGCGTTGCGGCAAATGGGATTTGGACAACATTTGTCAGGCAGTGATCTGGTGGTGTTTGACGCCGACGGCTGTGTCATCGATAACACGCTGCGTTGGCCCGACGAACCGGTCCGACACAAGATTCTGGATTGTATTGGTGATCTGGCATTGGGAGGTCGATTGTTCGTTGGTCGTGTTGTGGCTCGTAAAAGCGGTCATAAACTCAATCACGTGATGGCGAAAACATTGTCGATGATAGAAACGTGTGAAACGCTGGTGCGGCGAGCTGCATAGCTTGCCAGAGCGGACCGGGGCTGACTTGTTGAAGAAATGATTTCTTCCAAAACTAAGTGATCAGGATGATCCTATGAATACAAAAATCTCTCCGATGTCGCAGGTTGATCCTGCGGCAAAAATTGGAAATGGTGTGACCATCGGCCCGTTCTGCGTTGTCGGACCTTCCGTGACGATCGGCGGCGGCACGCATCTTCGAAGCCACGTCGTTATCACTGGTCGCACAACGATCGGTTGCAACAATTCATTCTGGCCAAATTCTGTGATCGGTGGCGATCCACAGGATGTCAGCTGGCAGGATTCCGATACGGAAATCGTGATTGGTGACAATAACGTCTTTCGCGAAGGCGTCACAGTGAATCGCGGTGCCGAGAAAGAAGACGGCATCACACGCATCGGTAACAATAATCTATTCATGGCAAACAGCCATATCGCACACAACTGCAGAATCTTCAACAACGTGATTCTGGTCAACGGTGTGCTTCTTGGTGGACACGTGCATGTTCATGATGGAGCCATTGTCTCCGGTAACTCAGTCGTTCATCACTTCTCGACACTTGGCCGCCTGAGCTTCATCAGTGGCGGTTGTCGTGTTCCACACGACATTCCTCCATTCATGCTGGCCGCTGGCAGCGACAATCCTGAATTGAAAACGATCAACATCGTGGGCATGCGACGAGCCGGGATTTCGAATTCGACGATTGATGTCGTGAAAGAAGCATTCCGCTTGCTTTATCGACGTAATCGACCATTGAATGAAGTGCGCGAGCACTTTAGCGAATCACTTGAAGGCGTGATTCCGATGGAGTTGTCATCGCTGCTGACATTTGTAGAAAATCAACGTGCCGGCAAACTTGGACGAGCGCGTGAAGCTGTTCGCATGAAGCCGGCAGCATCCGAGGCACAGACACAACCTTCGCAGGATCGCAAAGCCGCATGAATCGCGTAAAGCTGGCAGTCATTGGTGTGGGAGCTTTGGGGCAGCATCATGCCCGGATTCTGTCGTCCATGCCCGAAGTTGAATTGGTGGGTGTGGTGGATTCTCGCGAACAGCAGGGTCGCGGCATCGCGGCAAAATACTGTACGCAGTGGTTTTCGACGCCGGATGAAATTATGTCGTTAGTGCAGGGCGTCGTGATTGCCGTGCCAACAATCTACCATCAAGAAGTCGGCATGCCGTTTCTGAACGCGGGCATTGCTGTACTGATGGAAAAGCCACTGGCAAACAGTCTTGAAGCGGCACAATCGCTTCACAGAATGGCCATGTTCCGACGCAGCGTGCTGCAGGTCGGACACGTCGAACGCTTTAATCCTGCATTTGAATTGATGCAGAAGAAGATTGATCGACCTCTCTACATTCGAGCGCAACGTGTCAGCCCGTATACATTTCGCTCCACAGACATTGGTGTCGTTCATGACCTGATGATTCACGACATCGATCTGGTACTTGCATTGACCGGTGAAGCGGTTGTCAGCGTTGATTCGTTTGGTGCGGTCACGTTTGGGCCTCATGAAGACATGGCGGTCGCTCGTCTGAAAACATCTTCGGGCATCGTGGCAGACATCACCGCAAGCCGCATGAGTCCCGTGGCTGATCGCACGATCCAGGTCTTTTCAGCCAACGGCTGCGTGACTGCGGATTTGAGCAAACGCACGGTCAGCTGTTGGCAGCCCGCCGCCCCGCTGGCTGCCAATCCTGCTCGGATTCAGGACATCATCGCAGCAACGCCCGATCCGCTGACACTCAAGAACGAAGTGTTTACCAAGTGGATTACCAATGAAACTCATCAGGCATCAGACGCCGACGCATTGACGGCAGAACTACACGATTTTGTGCATTGCATTCAGACGAATCGTCGACCTCGAGTCTCCGGCCAGGACGCCGTGAAAGCTCTGGAAGTTGCAGACCGCGTGCTGGAAGGCATGGCCAAGTGGTCATGGCAGGATCAGAGGCCAAATACTGGCATTTCAAAAGCTGCGTGAAGCGACGTTCGCTTCAGGGAATCACGTGAGCGGCCGCAGCGTGACGATCGTGCCATCGTCTTCTTGCGTCTCATTCGAAATCGGCAAGAGCATCTGCAAAATTTCGATGTGCGTTTTAGAATGACGCGACATTGTCGCAGTCCGTAACGTACCGCCTCGCTGCACGCCGCTCCGTCGTCGAAGCGCCCAGAACAATGCCGCGTCGATGTGAGGGACGCTGTTTCCTGGATCCAGCTCGCCATCCGGGATATGGTCAGTATTCCTTTGACATCCTGTGCGAAAGAACGAGGGCTCATCACGGCGGAGCGTGATGGCTGCATTAGTCGTCCGCCGAATCGCCGTCCCTGATCACGAAGCGAGCCTTCAATCGTGCGACTTCGGTCGCCAATCCGGCGGACTTCACGGACCGCAGCACCTCGTTGAAATCCTTGTACGCGGCGGGAGCTTCGTCTTTGGGATACTGGCGGCAGTTGCTCAGGATGTCGTGATCATCGAAGGACTGGTCGATCGATTTTTGGTCGAGTTCCCGGATCGCGCGTCTGCGTCCGAGGGCTCGACCGGCGCCGTGGTTGACGCTGTAGCAACTGATCGATGCTCCTTCGTCAGCCACCATGACGGTCGAACCCGCCTGAGGATTTCCGGGCAACAGGATCGGGTGTCCGGTGCTTTCATAACGAGTTCCCTTCAACGAATGATGTCCGCCCGGAAACGCACGTGTCGCTCCTTTGCGATGAACCCACGCGATGTTGTTGTTCACGACTTCCTTGCGAGCGATGTTGTGACTGATGAAGTACACGAGTTCGCCCGTAGTGCCGGGAATGATTTCCTGAAACGCTTCCAGCACGAGTGCATTGATCAGCATGTGATTGGCTGTCGCGAAGTTGGCTCCCAGCGCCATGTCGTCGAGATACGCGTTTGCTTCCGCTGTTCCCAGAGGAGCGTACACGAGTTCTCGATCCTGACCAGGCAGCGGGATGTCCCAGCGCGCGAACTTGGCCTGCAGAGACTTGAACTGACCGTCGGCCAGGTTATGTCCGATGCCGCGTGAACCGCAGTGCGACAGGAACGCTACATGGCCGTCCGTCATACCGAAGACTTCAGCGGCCTTGCGTGCCCGCTCATTGTCTTCAACGTGGACGACTTCACATTCGCCGAAGTGGTTACCTCCGCCATACGAACCCAGCTGCTTCATCTTGCCGGGAAACTTGTTGCGGAAATAACCGTCTTTCATGTGCCAGGCCAGCCGTTCGCCCACCGCGTCACGAGTGTCATCGTGACCCACATGGAATGAATCTTCACATCGGTCGGCCCATTCCGGCGGAATTCCAAGTTGCGTGCAGACAGATTCCGATGCGCCTTCGAGCATCAATTGCCGGCCGAGCGTTTCATTAACTCGCCGCGATTTTGGAGCACTCTGCTGACCGCGACCGGCTCCCGTGGGAGTTCGTTCGCAGATCGCATTGATGAGGGCGCGTCGAATTTTGCGATCGATGATTTCATCGGCCGGCAAGCTCAGTTGCAGAAGACTCATTGAGCACTTGATGTCGACGCCAACCGGGCCTGGATAAATGTGCGTCGGTGAAACCATCACACAGCCCACAGGTGCACCGTAACCGCAATGCGCGTCGGGGTTAAGGACCAGATCCGTCACGCCAGGAGCGAGACGTGAATTCACGGCTTGCTTCAAACACCCTTCGTCAAAGGTGTTACGAATAGCTTCGGTTCCGATGACGGTGATCGGTTTTGTGTTCGAATTCGTCGTCGGCAAAATCGCCGTGGCTTCGCCAGTGCTGATGAGTTGATAAGGCATGATGAGAGTCTTTCAAAAACGGCGAGCGGCAGGGCGTCAGCCCTCCGAGCATGTGTCTTCACATCGAATTTTACAACGCAGGTTAACTGCGTGGGCACAAAGAACACAGATGGGAATCACAGGGGAACGCAAACGGAGGGCTGACGCCCAGCCGCTCGCCCTGTTAAAAACCGATCACGACAATGGATTGAGGAAACGCTGCGCGTTTTGCCGGAGTGAGCTACGGCCCTGATACTGTGTCGAAAAAACGCTCGTCGCAAAGAGTGGAGCCGATGGGATTCAAACCCACGACATCGAGACCACAAAACCTGTAGTTCCATCTGCATTCGTAAACCGTAGATCAATAATGCTTCGGGGATAGTTTTGCGTATTCTGAAATCGCAAAAGACACCATCCTGCGACAGGTGGTATCAAGAGTTCTCCGGTTTCGCGGCGCGGGATTTGAACACGCGGGTGACGAATGGGTTTGACGTTTCTGCAGTCGGGCATTGAAACTGCGAAACGCAGCCTTCAATCGCCTCATCGAACAAATTGAACGCGTCGCCATCGCCAGCAAATCAGCGTCAGCGGGCGGAATCAAATTCTCGCACGCAGAATCAATCGGACTCCCATCTTGAAACGATCCTGACGTCCGAAGCAATTGCATCGAACAACTAACTACTCACCTGTGTTAATGTGGCGACGACGCGAGCGGCATGGTAATTCTGAAATTGCAGCCACGTTCACCGGCACGAAAAAGCGTTTCCAACTCGTTCAGAGACGAACGAAGTTCCAGCATCCGATCCACGGGCAATGCGGTCCCCGGCGTCACTTCAACCGCCTGAACCAATCTCCTGATCCACCCAATCATTGCTGTCTGCTGCATCGTTTTAGGATTGCGATTCGCTACTTCTCTTCCAGCACCATGATTTCAACTTTCCGGAAGTCGATAGGATGGCTCTCGGACTGGAGCGAGACTGTGCCGCCAATCAGCATCAGGTTGCCGTCTTTGATCAATTTCTTTGCGTAGGCGTCGCGTTCGTCAAGTTGTGGCTTGTTGTATTCCAGTACAACTTCGCCGTCGAGAAGATGACGGATCACTTCATTGTTGTGGACTTCAATCTCGGCAGTCACCCACTGTTCGCCAGGATAGGTTTTGGATGTGGAATTGATGCAGTGCTGCAACTGCAGCTTGCCCTTCATTTCGACATTGGTGCTGGGTGTACAAAGATTCGATGTCGTCCGTTTGTCTTTTCCGTTGCCGCCCAAAAGCTGAACTTCGATGGATGCAGGAAAATCCTGATCCTTCTCCATCGTCTTCGGATCCTGACCGTGAATCATCACGCCACTGTTGCGAGTCGCCCAGCCTGGACCTTCAGCACACTGTTCGCCAACGAATCGATACTCAACGCGAAACCGGTAGTTTGAAAATGAATCCTTGTAGAACAGGTGACCGAAGCGTTCGCCGAACTTTTCGTAGCCGCCGCCGTCATAGCGAACCTGCAGCAAGCCATCACGAACTCGAAACGTGTCGCCGTTGTTGTCGCCGAGTTCGAAATAACGAATCTTCGGAGTCCAGCCGGTGAGGTCCTTGCCGTTGAACAACTGCACCCATTCCCCTTTGGGATAATCGCCTTCTGCTGCAATCGCTGGATTCAAACCGCACACGCTGAGTACAACACACGCCAAAAGACAGATTAAACGCTTCATCGAAAACCTCATTGCCCAATGGAATAAAGATGAGTAAATGTTCGCAGGAATAAGTGGCCATCTGCGGCGGCTGGAGACGCGCGCATGCCTTCGGCCAGATGATTATGTGCCACCAGTTCGTAAAAATCAGCAGCCTTCAAAACGTAGCAGTCACCGCCTTCAGTACAACAATAGATCAGGCCGTTCGCTGTGATCGGTGATGCGGTAAACACACCCTCAACGCGATCCTTCCAGATTTCTTCGCCAGTTCTTGCATTGACGCAGTTGATTACACCGTTGCCCAAAATGCTGAAAATACGATCGCCGATCAGCAGCGGTGCGCAGAGATCGGCGTTGCCCTTGTCGCGATTCCAGACGACGTGAGATGTTGATACGTCGCCGCGAGTTGTGTCGTCAAGTGTTACGCTGAGCAGATTTGATCCCTTGGAGCCCGTGTTGACGATGGCATGATTTTCGAGGAACATTGGAGGCGATGAAGCGTTGAAGTCGTCGTGGCGAATTGTCCACAATTCCTTGCCGGTTTCCGCATCATACCCGAATGCAGCTCGCGAACCGATGGAAACGATCAGCCCCCGTCCATTGATTTCAGTGACGTTCGGAGTGCCATAAGCTTTTCGCAGGTCACCATCGAGTTTTGGCTTTCCATCTGCATCAAGGTCGCCGTAATCTGTCGTGCGATCGGTCCGCCAAACTGTTTCTCCGGTATGCTTATTGAGTGCCGTCACGAATTGGGCGTTGATGCCGTCGAACGTCAGGATTAGCAAGTCCTTCCAGATGATCGGCGATGAACCAGGACCACGGAAATGTCGGCAGTTGATGTCGCGCCGCTGCCAGACGACTTCCATGGTTTTCGAATTCAGCTTTGCGGTGCCATAGGTTCCAAAGTGCACATACACAGCGTCGTTTTCGAGGGCACACGTCGGTGATGCGTACGTATTAACGCCGTTTCCGAGCGGTTCCGGATCGGGATTCTCGAACAA
>JAYVNW010000072.1:0-2206 GCA_043758225.1 Candidatus Kuenenia sp.
ATTGGAATAGCATTTCAATTCGCCCACGCCAATCCAGAGTTGCATCTCACCATCGACCGTATGTGGATGGTCATAAAAACATTGATCATTACAATCCAACAGTACAGCTTCAAAGTTAACGTTGCGAATTTTATGGCTTGTGCTTGACACATCGGAAGTCAACTATTTGCCCCCGGTTGATAAGACGGATTCCCCGCTATGGCATTTGAAATCACAATTCCTCGTCTCGGCTGGTCGATGGAAGAAGGCACGTTCACCGGTTGGATGAAGAAAGATGGTGACAGCGTTCGGCGAGGCGATGCGCTGTTCGAACTGGAGGGCGAGAAAGCTCTGCAGGAAATCGAAGCGTTGGACGATGGTGTTTTGCGTATTCCAGCGGATGGACCTCAACCAGGTGCCGTACTCAAAGTCGGAACTGTCATCGGCTACCTGGAGGCCGCAGGAGAAACGCGGCCGCTGACTCAGTCTGGCAACGTTCCAGCTTCGTTTGCGTCATCGATCCTTAATGCAGAGACAGGCACAGCAACGCACGCGACCGCAATCGCGTCACCGTCTGTTCGGCGGCTCGCCAGAGAACTCGGTGTCTCATTATCTAGTGTCATTCCAACCGGCTCTGACGATCGAATTACTGACGATGACGTTCGAACGGCTGCGTTGCTAAAAACCAATGATCGAACACCGGCAGCGTCGACTTCAACAACCGCTGCTGATATTATCTCAACACCCAGAGCCCGGCGCGCGGCAAAACGAACCGGCGTTGATCTTATGACAGTGCATGGCACCGGGCGAAACGGACGAATTCGCGAACGCGATGTGTTGAACACTGCAAAGCCTCAGACCGTATCGCCGGGGACGGCAGATCAACGCATCGTATTGTCAGGACGCCGCAAAGTTATCGCCGAACGTCTGACGGAAAGTCATCGACAAGCTGTGCCGGTAACGCTCACCTCTCAGTTCGATGCCACGAATCTGGTCAGTCTACGAGAACAATTCAAGACGGCCGGAGAATCGCTCGTACCGGCATTCCACGACGTCATTGCGAAGCTGGTTGCCGGTTGCCTCAAGCAGGAACGACGGCTGGCTGGCCGGTGGGTTTGTGAAGACACGATCGTGGTGCCAACGGACCACGAGATTCATATTGGAATCGCCGTCGATACCCCTGAAGGACTCATCGTTCCAGTTCTGCGTAACGTCCTGAATGAACCGCTGTTGAGTCTGGCAGTTGAGTCGTCACGCATCATTCGCAAAGCGCGAGAAGGCAGATTGTCCGCGAGCGAAATGCAGGACGCCGTGTTCACAATCACAAATCTTGGCAGTTTTGGTATCGATGCGTTTACGCCAGTGATTAATCTTCCGGAAACTGCCATCCTTGGACTGGGAGCCATTCGCAGGCAACCCTTCGTCACAACAGATGATCGTATCGAAGTGCGTTCCATGATGACTCTCAGCCTCACCTTCGATCATCGCGCGATCGACGGCGCACCGGCGGCTAAGTTTCTGCAATCTGTCGTCGCAGCCGTTGAAAATCCCGCAGCACGGCTGTTGATGGCTGAGTGAACCGACTGGATTTACGTCAGCCCTGGCATCGGCTCGCCGTGATAAACAACGTGGGGACGTCCAAGCTCATCGTGCCATGCTGCGGTTTGTGGAATTCCAAGGGCCTCATAGATCGTGGCCGCAAAATTCTCCGGGGGCTGTGGGTCGAAGGCTGGATAACCACCGATCTTGTCGGAGCCCCCCACAACACGGCCTCCCTGAATTCCGCCACCGGCAAGAAACACCGACTGTACCGCGCCCCAATGATCGCGGCCCGGTTCCTTATAGTGACTTGGTAATAATGAGATTTTCGGCGTTCGCCCGAATTCACCGGCCATAATCACCAGCGTGCTTTCCAATAATCCAGCGTCCTGCAGATCATCCAGCAAAGCACTGACGGCGCGATCGGTTGGTGGCAGCAGATTGTTGCGAAGATGAGGAAACGCATTTCCGTGTGTATCCCATGCTTCATTGTTGCCGAGATTCACCTGCACCAGATTTACGCCCGATTCAACCAACCTCCGAGCCATCAATAATGACCAGCCAAACGAATTCCTGCCATAGCGATCCTGCACGGCGTCATCCGCGTGAGTCACATCCAGAGCACGGCGGATGGCAGGATCAACCAACAATGAAATGGCACCTTCGCGATATCGATCAAAATTCTCAG
>JAYVNW010000073.1:0-1746 GCA_043758225.1 Candidatus Kuenenia sp.
CGAAGCCGAGTAATATCGGTGCAGGGAAGGCGGCCAGGCCATTACATGATCCAGACCGAGCATCGTCCGTACTCAGAGACGGATCATCGGTGATAACTCGGCTGGATCAGATCCACCACCGAGCGGAAACGCAACCGGACGCGGTTTTCAATAACCTGTTCTCGCTGCTCAACGAAGAGTTGCTGCAGCATGCGTTCCGCCGACTGAAGCGAGGCAAGGCACCGGGAGTCGATAACGTCACGGTTGAAGACTACGAAGCGAATCTGCGAGACAACCTGCGGAATCTTCTACAGCGACTTCATCGCGGCAGCTATCGACCTCAACCCAGCCTGCGTAAGAACATCCCGAAAGGGAATGGAAAGACGCGGCCACTGGGCATCGCCTGTGTGGAAGACAAGCTCGTTCAACGAGCTGTCGTTATGATCCTGGAGCAAATCTACGAAGTCGATTTCTATGACACTTCGCACGGCTTTCGCCCCCAGCGCTCATGCCATCAGGCACTATCGGTGCTCGGTCAAAACATCGCGACGAAGAAAGTGAACTGGATCTCTGACGCCGACATCAAAGGCTTCTTTGATAACGTGTGTCACGAGCGACTCGACGAACTGCTGCGAATTCGCATCAGCGACCCGAAACTGCTCGCACTTATCCACCGCTTTCTGAAGGCTGGTGTGATGATCGAAGGTCAGCGTTTCGACACCGAAGACGGCGTGCCGCAAGGTGCGAGTCTCTCACCTTTACTCGCGAATGTGTACCTGCACTACGTTCTGGACCAATGGTTCGAACGTGATGTGCAACCACGAATGCGAGGCGAGGCGTATCTGATCCGGTACGCCGACGATTTTATCGTCGGCTTCGAACTGGAAACGGACGCGATGAGATACCAAACGGTGTTGCCGAAACGTCTGGCTCGGTACTCGTTATCGGTCGCCGAGGATAAAACAAAGCTGATTCGTTTCGGTCGTTTTGCACGTCGCGAATGCCAGCGACGGGGTGAAGGGGCTCCGCAAACATTCGACTTCCTCGGATTCACTCACTACTGCGGGACCAGTCGCGCAGGTCGTTTCAAACTGAAAAGGATGACGTCCACGAAGAAACTCCGGGCTAAGATATTGGACTTGAAACGCTGGTTCTGGAAGCAGCTCGAAACTCCGATTGATGAAATGTGGCAGACGCTGAACGCGAAGCTGCGCGGGCACTATCAGTATTACGGCATCAATGATAATTGGCCGCTGCTGATGGTGTACCGTGATCATGTTCGCCGAATGGCGAAACGTCACATCAGTCGCCGGAGTCAAAACAGCTATTTCAGCTGGGCGAAGTTCAATGCTTTCACGGAGCAGAACCCACTGGCGTCTCCTCACCGTTTGACTGACCTGATCGCCATGTCTCGCGGAGCAAGTACGGTGGACAAGTAACGGCTGGGAGCCGGATGCGTTAACGGCGCACGTCCGGATCTACGAGGGGGCGACCTCAATTGTGCATGGACACAATATTGTGACACCACCACGGGAAACCAGGTGGCAAACAGGGAATACAAACAGTATCCTACACACAAAAGACTAGCCCTACTCACCGGGAGCCGGACTTGCGTGCGTTGTGAAATGGACAGGTTCTGGGTTCCGGCCCCGTGAACATTGGCGTTCGCACTCAAAGGGTCATTTGCATGGGAGCTGAAGGCGTCGGAATTCTTCAGCATGATTTGGCAATGGACGTCGTTGATCTGTTCTATGAACAGTTTGATCG
>JAYVNW010000074.1:0-7039 GCA_043758225.1 Candidatus Kuenenia sp.
TTCCGCTGTTCGCACGGTCAATGCTGGTGCGTCAGCATTCAGTTCGAGTGAGACCGCTTTGACACCTCGTTCGTTTTCGGGGAACTCAAACCACTTGCCGCCGATTTTTGCGGCAAGAGGTGACGTTGTATCTCCAGATGGCATTTTCACCGTAAGCGATTTCAGTTTCAAATGCAGTTTGGCTGTGGCGGTCGCGTCTTCCGCCAATGCTTCTGGTTTCATCGCAGGCAGAAGTTTTTCCCACACCCGATCCATAACATCCTGCATGTTTTTCACACCGCTGGTAATGATGATCACCGCTTCCTGGTCGGGCAGCACAAGCAGGTATTGTCCAAACGCTCCGTCACCACGGAATGAGTTATGACGTGAACGCCAGAACTGGAAACAGTAGCCCTGACTCCAGTCACTGTTGGGATCAGAACCATTTGACGTTTGTCGTGTCGTTGCTTGCTTCACCCACGCGGCTGGGATCAATTGCTTGCCCTGCCATTCACCATTTTGCAGATACAACTGGCCGAATTTGGCGAGATCTTCTGTTCGCAGATTCAGACCGAAGCCACCAGCGGAGATGCCTTCGGGACTCGCGAACCATGTGGGCGTTGCGATTCCCAGTGGGTCAAAGAGTCGCGGAATCAGATAGTCGCGAACCGTCATGCCAGAAACTTTTTGCACAATCGCAGATTGCATGTAAGTCGCGGAAGTGTTGTAGACAAACAATGTTCCAGGCTTGAAGTTCACGGGATGAGCGTAAAACTTCTTCGTCCATGCTGCCCCTTTCAAAGGTGACTCAGGCTCCTCGCGCCATGTCGGTGGTTCGGTCTGGTGACCTGTCGTCATCCGCAGCAAGTCACGAACTCGCATCGCTTTCAGGTTCTGTGAGGGGTCAGCAGGGGCATCTTCCGGAAAGAACTTTAACACTTCATCGTTGATGGTTAATTTGCCTTCGTGGATGGCCATTCCGACGGCTGTTGATGTAAAGCTCTTACTCAGCGAATACAACACATGCGGAGTTTCCGCATCGTACGGTGCCCACCATGCCTCGGCCACAACATGTCCATGGCGCACCAGCATGAAGCTGTTCATGGTGTCGATGCTGGAGTCAGCGTCTTCGATAAATTCAAGAAGATCAGCAGATGAAACCCCCTGTTGTTCCGGCGTACTGCGCGGCAGATTTGACTGGGCCATGATTGGCGACGTCAAGACTTTACAAAGGGCGATCAGCAGCACTACGGTAATTCGCATATCGGCTTCTCATGGCTCTAACAACGTGGTCATCGTGCGAGTTTGGACGAATGGGATTCGCAACTGGTTCCCGTTTGATATCACATTCCTGAAGGATTGGGTAACGGTCGCTGGATTCTCGACATACGCCGGAGGAAAATGACGAACATCAGGGGATTCACATGCCCCGCTTGCCACAGGCTCCTGACAAAACTGTAGCAGAACTCGTGAGTATAATGCTGTTTGGAATCTAACTGCATCCAATAGATCAATTCGCACGTGACGAAAGGTTATTCTCGTGAGCTGGGTTCAGCGGTTGAAGATAGTAGGCCGACTCATCAAAACGCTTCAAGCAGGATGCCAAGCAGGTCAGCTTCTGTGGGCTGACGAGGATTCACCATCATGAGGCGTTTGATGGCAAATGACTTCGCAGCGAACCTTGGCAACTGATCTTCGCGGCCGCCTAGGTCGCGAATGCGTTCCGGGATGTGGATCGCTCGTTTCAATTTTTCAACCGCTGAAATCGCGAGTTCCGCAGCGGCTGCTTCATCAAGCCCGTTGGTTTGTTCACCGAGCAACGTGGCGATGCGGGCGAATGTGGCACGACGTTCGGGCAAATTGTATCGCATCACGAACGGCAGGAGCAGACCGTTGCCGGCTCCGTGTGAAACATGCAGTTCTCCACCCAATGGGTACTCCAATGCATGAACAACAGCCACGGCACAATTTGAAAATGCCATCCCAGCCAGCGTTGCGGCCAGACTCATCCCTTCTCTTGCGGCGCGGTTATTCGGTTCACGGACGGCGGTGACCAAATGCTGACCGATCAGCGAAATGGCTTTCTCCGCCAGACATTCTCCCAGCGGTGTGCGGCCTTCGTAGGCGGCAGTTTCATTCTCTACCAATTCCAGCTTTTCAAAATCAACTGCGGTGCAGGCTTCGATCGCGTGCGTCAACGCGTCGATGCCGCTGTCGGCGGTGACCTTCGGAGGACACGATAGCGTGAGTTCCGGATCAACGACGGCGATTGCTGGCCGCAGGTAGTTGCTGAGCATACTGACCTTCATCGCGTTGGCGGTATCAGTCAGCACGGCCGCATGAGAGACCTCGCTGCCAGTCCCGGACGTCGTCGGAACGCAAATCAAGGGCACAACTGGCCCTGGAATTCGATCCCAGCCAAAGTAGTCGCTCGGCGAACCATCGTGAGAAAATGCGGCGGCTGTGACCTTGGCCAGATCCATGTTGCTGCCACCGCCCAGGCCCAGGATTACGTCAGGGCGAAATTGTCGAGCCTGCTCCAAAGTCTTTATTGCGGCGTTCACCGATGGCTCCGGTTCTCCGCCGTCGAAGACGTCCACTTGGAAGCCCGCCTCAATCAACGGTCCGCGAACTCGATCGAGAATTCCGTTGGCGGCAAGAATTTTGTCTGTGACCAGAGAGACTCGCTGAAATTTTCGTCGCAGCATCAAGGACGACAATTGCTTGACGGCTCCCCAGCCAAATACCAGTTGTCCCGATGTATGAAACTGCCAGATCGTTCGCATATTGCAGCGTCCTGCTTCTTCAACGCTTCGCAGAAAATGCCAGTCCGCTAAAATCCAGCGTCGCGAAATAGTCGTCGTGCGTTTCAGCTCGACGAATCATTCGAACTGAACCATCTGCCTTCATCAGCAATTCCGCACATCGCAGTTTGCCGTTGTACTGAAATCCCATCGCATGGCCGTGAGCCCCGGCATCATGAATCACCAGCAGGTCGCCGCGTTCAACGGCTGGCAGCTGACGATTGATGGCAAACTTGTCGTTGTTTTCGCACAGCGATCCGACGACATCGACGGTTCGATCATGCGGTGCGTTTTCTTTGCCCAGCACGGTAATATGATGATAAGCACCGTACATGCCGGGACGCATCAGGTTTGACATGCACGCATCAACGCCAACATAGTCGCGATAGATATGTTTGTGGTGAATGGCCGTTGTGACGAGAAAACCGTGAGGACCGGTGATCATGCGTCCGTTTTCCATCAAAACTTTCAATGGGTCGAGCGACGTGCCTGCGATCATCGCGTCGTAGACTTTCTTCACGCCTTGACCGACGGCGTGCAGATCGACTGGTTGCTGTTCAGGTCGGTATGGGATGCCGATACCGCCGCCGAGATTCACAAACTCCATCCGCACGCCGAGCTTCTGATGAATTCGCACGGCAAGGTCGAACACCATCCGAGCGGTTTCGACGAAGAAGTCGCCGTTGAGTTCATTTGATGCCACCATCGTGTGCAGGCCGAATCGTTTGACGCCGGCAGATTTCAGAATGGCGTAACCTTCGAAGAGCTGTTCTTCTGTAAAGCCATATTTGGCCTCTTCCGGCTTACCAATGATGACATTGCCTTCGCGAGCGGAACCGGGGTTGTACCGGAAGCAGAGTAACTCGGGCAGGCCGACGTGCTCTTTCATGTAGTCGATGTGAGACAGGTCGTCGAGGTTGATGACGGCTCCCAGATCGACAGCCTTCTGATATTCATAGGCTTGAGTGTTATTGGATGTGAACATCAGATCTTCGCCGGTCAAACCGACGCGTTCTGAAAGTTCAAGCTCCGCCAAACTCGAACAATCCGCACCGAGACCTTCGGCTTTCAGAATCTCAAGAATGTATGGATTCGGCAGAGCTTTGACGGCAAAGTATTCTCGAAACCCGGGACACCATGCGAAGGCCGCGTTTAGTTTGCGAGCAGACTCGCGAATGCCTTGTTCGTCATACAGATAGAAGGGCGTTGGATATTTTTCGGCGATGCGACGAACGGTGGCGGCATCGAATGGAAGTGGTTTTTGCATTGTTCTAGCGTTGTTAGGTTCGGAAGATGGAGCTATTTTGTGCCGAATCGAGACTTGTCTTGCACGCGTTTGAAATTGAAAAGATTCACTTGGCGAGCGGAGGATGTCAAACCCCTGATTGACGATACGGAAACCGCACCATGGAAATCAAATTCTCCGCTTAGCGATCGCTGTTTCATTCCATAACGATCGAAAAATAAAAATTCAGCCGTCCAACGGTTTCTTAGGGGCGCCCGCAGTTTCGCTGTGAAGTTCACCAAATTCAACTGAGGATTTTTGCATCCGCGATGGCAGGAATTTCGCTGGCAGCAACAATTCACTATCCGCAATACGACAGACACCTTGAAACATCGATCGTGGCGGAATCCGAGAGTTACTTTCGCGAACTTCTGCACAACGATCTGGACGTCATTCACTTCGTGAAGTCGGACTATGGAGTGATTAACGAACGACTTGCCCGCTTCTTCGGAATCGACAGCATGAAGGGCGATAAGTTTCGTCGAGTCAATGTGCCGGATGGAGTTGCTGTGCGGCGGTATATTGACACAGGCGTCGATGCTCACAACGACTTCAAATGGTACTCGAACATCACCAGTGAAACGCGGCACTTGGATCCTGAAAAACATTCTCGGAATGGATCCTGGATTGCCCGTTTCAAATGCTGGTGAAACTGCGATGAAGGTGCAGGGCTTTAATAAAGCCACAGTTCGGAAAAGGCTGGAAATTCGTCGCACACTGCCGCAATGTGCGCGTTGCCATAATCGAATCGATCCGCTTGGCTTCGCGCTGGAAAATTTTGACGCCTGTGGTGAATACCGAGAACGCGAAGGACATGGTTACAATGGTCGAATTGAACAAACGATCCAGTCATTGATGCGTCTTCAAACCTTCCGGATGGAATCGAGATCGCTGGCTTACGCGATCTGCAAAACTCACTCCTTGAGAGGGACGATGCGTTCCTGAAAGGCATTGCTGGAAAAACTATGACTTGCGCATTGGGCCGAGAAAACGGGTTAGCGGACAATATCACGAATAACAACGACCCAATAAAACTGAACAACAGAACCCACCTACGCCACTAAAAATAAAACTTGCCGCTTAAAACTAAACGAATTTGGCTGCCTTTGAAATTACAGTAGAAATGCGATGTTTGCGAAAAACAGACAGGCAAGGAGAGATTGGAAAGCCACTATCCGGCAGAATTTTGCGCATTCACCTGGACTTTGAAGTGTTTGATTCGCTCAAAATGACCGTCTTTCACGCAATGATGCGAATTGCATCCAGACAGTGCTTCCAGAAAAATAGCGATTTCGTCTATTCTTCTGGCTTCTGCACAGGGGTTCATTCCCTTTGTAACATGTAAACACCCAAGTCTTAATAACTCAGATTCCTTCGCAGGGTTGACTCAATGCTGATTTCCGCCTGGCTAACCGCAGTTCGTAGTCGTTTACAGTCGCCTGGTATCGTCAAACGCAGAACGAGCCGAAAAACAGCCGCTGCATCTTCAGAAGCACTCGAAGTCAGATCACTTCTGACTGCTCCCACACTGGTTGCGATTCGGCCGAATGTTGGCGACCTTCTGCTGGAAGGTCAAACTCGTGATGTTGCTCCACGCGAATTAACATTGCAGTTCAATCCCGGCCAAGTGATTGATGTCAACACGCTGACAACCGGAATCGAGATCTGGCGCGGCGGTACCGACAAGTTGGTCAACAATGTGAATGGCTTGGGTAATGACGTTCCGGTGTCGATCGGCTTTGTGGGAATTGGCGATCATCCCGAAGAAGTTGTTGTTCGATTCGCTGAAAATCTCCCGGACGACGCATATCGCGTTGTCATTAAAGGTATTGGCGCAAATCCGCTTAAAAACACTGCTGGCGAAGCATTCAACAATGGTGTGAATCTGAATCGAAACTTCAGGCTGGATCTGGGGGCCGTTGTTGAAGGCGTGGTGCCTCAGCCTGTGTTGCGCAACAAGACGATTACCATTGCCAATGTGGCTCAACTGAACGATGCTGACAAGCTGACGATCACGGTCGGTGGCAACACGAAGGTGTTTGAATTCAACCTTACATTTCCGTCCGATAACGGTATCGCAGGCACAAGTAATTTCCCTGTAAATTTCACGGCTGGAAGTTCCCAGACTGCTGTCGCAACGGAATTGGCGAGCCGCATCAATTCGGCATCCATGGGAGTCACCGCGACAGCGGCGGGTGCTAATGTTTCACTCGTTGGTGAAGTCTTTACGCCAACTGTCGTCAAGACAATGACAACAGCAACAGCGTTGACTGTTGCCGATGCGGGTCTCGTGCAGCGAAGAGACACCGTGATAGTGCATTTCAATCAGGACGCACTGAATCCTGTTTTGGCTCAGAACACGGCATTTTATCGGTTGTACAACACCGGCGGTACTTTGACGACGGCAGATGATGTACTGATGCAGCCGACCTCAGTCACTTACGACGCGACATCGAATACATCTGTTCTGAAATTCAGTGCAGACCTTCCCACGGCGACATATGCGTTGAAAATTGGTTCGAACACGGAATTGTCGGACACGCTGGTCGATGCAATTGATCTCGGAGTGCTGCCAGCGCCAGTCCAATGGACCGGTGCCATCGGCGACAACAACAAGGGTGCCAACGACGTCGATTTGTTTAAGTTGACGTTGAACGCTGCTCAGGTCGTTACCTTTACCGCAACCCCCGGAGCCACCACCGATGTCGCTCTGCGACTGTTCAGCAACGTGGGCGCAGAGTTACAGGTGCAAAACGCAGTTGGTGCCGGTGCGGCAGAAACACTTACCAGCGCTTTGCTGTCAGCAGGAACGTATTATCTGGGTGTGAGCAGCAGTAGCAATGTGGCATACACTCCTGCCGACGGTCTGGGTGCTGCGGGCGGCACAACAACCGGACAATACACTCTGACTTCCGGCACGGTCGTGATTTCCGATGCCAACTTCAGTTTTGCAACGGCAAATCAGGTTGGA
>JAYVNW010000075.1:0-2713 GCA_043758225.1 Candidatus Kuenenia sp.
ATCGACGACTTTTCTGTGCCAGCGCGACGAATGGCCGCTCGAACGCCGACCAGCAGTCCTTCACGCAGCATTTTCAGGAGACTGAAACTGGCTTTCCCCGGAGCTGGAGTCAAAAACAAACCTGTGTCGCCGCGGTATTGTAGAATCTCCAGATCGGCCGACACGACGACTCCCGGCGGAGCGAACTTCGTTAGCAGAACTCGATCGGCTTCTTTATGTAAGTCGACGGCGGCATCCACCGTCCGGGTTGCGAACGGGACAAACGGCGCTCGAGGTGAACCGCTATGCTGCAGTGCGAAGTGCCCACGATCTGTGCTGGTGCCCGGCTTTCTTGAGTAGATCCTGTGCCGCGAATCTTCAGCCTCGAACAGATTACGATAGCTACCGATCGTTTCAGAGCCGCCCAGCCAGAGAACTCCCGCTGGTTTGAGTGCGTAGTGCAACAAAGACATGATTTTCTGTTGCAGCACAGGTTCCAGGTAAATCAGCAGGTTGCGGCAACTGATAAGATCGATGCGTGAGAATGGTGCGTCTGTCAGAATGTTGTGGCGAGAAAACACGCACGAATCGCGAATGGTTTTGCTGATCCGGTAGCCGCCATCGACCTCCGTGAAGAATCGTCGCAGTCGCTCGGGCGACATGTCCTGAGCGATATCCTTTGAGAAAACGCCCAGGCGAGCTTTCTCAATGTTGTCAGCGTTAACGTCGGTCGCGAATACCTGCAGCGGTGCCTGGCTTCCTGCAGCGTCGTCGGCCTCTGCGTAAACCATCGCTAACGAATACACTTCCTGACCGGTGGAACAACCCAGCGACCAGATTCGCACAGGTTCATGGCGGGTCTTTCCGACAAGTAGCCTCGGAAACACGACCTTTTTGAGAACTTCAAACGCATCCGGGTCGCGAAAGAAACTGGTGACGCTGATCAGAATGTCCTGAAACAACGCTTCAACTTCGGATGGCGTTTTTTCCAGGAAGTCGATGTAACGACTCGCGTCAGTCAGATTCTGAAGCGCCATCCGGCGAGTTACGCGGCGAAAGAGAGTGTTGAACTTGTAGTGACTGAAGTCAACTCCAGTCGCGTGGTTAAGCAGTTGTACGATCTGGACAAATTCTGGCTTGTTATTAATTCTGCCCGACGTGAGAGTGGGCGGATCATACGGCTGTTGGCTAATGCGCACGATTTCCCGCGCGATCGCATCTGGAGCCATTACAAAGTCCACGCTCCCCGACTCAATTGCACTGTGCGGCATTCCTTCCTGTTGTGCGGTGGAGTCCTGCGCAAACGTGATGCCGCCTGCGGCCTTGATTGCTTCAAGTCCCAGTGTTCCGTCGCTGGCGGTGCCGGAGAGTATGACGCCGATTATGCGATGCTGCCATTCTTCCGCCATTGAAGTGAAGAATTCGTCAATCGGACGATGGAGTCCATTCGTTTCCCGGGGCACAAGCAGTAATGCACCGTTCGAGATCGTCATAGTTCTTCCGGGCGGAATAATGTAAACATGATTCGGCTCGACAGAGGGTTCGCCCTGCACCTCGGTCACCGGCATTTTGGTCGTGCGTGAGAGTATCTCAGCAAGTGCGCTCGCATGATTTGCCGCCAGGGGTTGCACCAGCACAAATGCCATCCCAGTGTCACACGGCAGGACAGTGAGCAATTGCGTAAACGCTTGCAGCCCCCCTGCCGAAGCGCCAACTCCCACGATCGGGAACGATGCGACCTCAATAAACTCAGAGGGACCGTCCTCAGGGTCAATCGCACTTTCCGCGGGTCGCGGGTCGCTGGAAAGGGTTGGTTGGTCGTTAGTCATGAGTAGATCTTCAGCGTCATTGATGCGGCCTGAGTAGTGATCGCTACGTGAGCTACGAGCTGCGGGTGTCGATTTAGTGGTGCCAATTAGCCGAATGACGCTAGCCTCGGTTGTTTTCATCCTGTTGCCCGTCATGTAACCGGGGCTAGCGTCCTACGGCTTTTTAAGTCAACAACCCGCAGCGGGCGACTTGCGGCTCCCAATCAGAATACTCACTATCCCGCCATCTGCTCCGCAACTGTTGCCAAAATTTTCTGCAGTTCGTCAAATCGCGCGGGCTTTACAAGATGATGTGTGAAGCCCGCCTCACCGGATGCCTGTCTGTCCGAATCCTGTCCGTAGCCCGTCAAAGCCACCAATATGACATGCTTCAGGTCGGGATGTTTTCGGATTTTCTTCGCGACTTCATAACCGTTGAGGCCCGGCAAGCCGATGTCGAGCAGGACAATGTCAGGGCAATAGTCGATCGCTGCCTGAACGGCTTTCAGTCCATCGTGAGCCGTCTGAACATCGTGTCCCGATGCCCGCAACAGCATCGAAAAGCTCAACGCCGTATCGACGTTGTCATCCACAACCAGAACTCGCAACGGACGGAGTTTTTGCTCGCCCGTTTCGACGACTGGCGATTCTGAGATGACTCCCTGCACAAACGGCAATCGCACAATGAACTCGCTGCCCTGTTTGAGTGTACTCTGAACTGCAACGCTTCCGCCGTGTAGTTCTGTCAGACGTTGCACGAGTGCCAAACCAATTCCCAATCCGCCCTGCGAGCGGTCCAGCGAACGGTCCGCCTGAGTGAACAGGTCAAAGATGCAGGGAAGCAGATCCGCTGTAATTCCCACGCCCGTATCGCGAATCCGCAACACGCACTCCTGATCCTCTTGCACTACTGTCAGCCAAATATG
>JAYVNW010000076.1:0-5238 GCA_043758225.1 Candidatus Kuenenia sp.
GCTGCTGTTGCATTGGAGATCAGTTTGAGACTGACAGGACAGCAGCGGAGTTCTACCCCTTTGTTCTGAAGTTCCTTCGCAAGTCGAGGCCACAGCCGTGATGCGTTATCCTGGTGAATCAGCAATGTTTCGGCAGCGTTGCAAACACCTGGTCGATGACACTTGCTGTTCAGTGTAATATCAACAGCCATCTGTTCATCAGCGTTCGCATCCACGTAGACATGACAAACGCCGTCAAAGTGTTTGATGACTGGCATCGTGGCTTCGCGTGCAACTCGTTCAATCAGCGACTTGCCGCCGCGAGGAATAGTCACGTCGATCAGATTGCCCATCGACAACAGGTGTCCAACGATTTCACGATCCGTGGATTCGACAAGCTGCACAGCGTGCGGAGGCAGACCTTCGGCGATGAGCGTTTTGGCAATCACAGCCTGGAGTGCTCGATTGCTGTGAATCGCTTCACTGCCACCACGGAGAATGACGGAATTTCCACTTTTGACGCACAATGCGGCGGCGTCGATCGTGACATTCGGCCGAGATTCGTAGATGAAGAACACGACACCAAGTGGAACTCGCACCCGGCTTACAAACAATCCGTTTGGACGTCGTTGGCCTTCGATAACTTCGCCGACCGGATCTGGTAAGGCGACAATGTGTTCAACGGCTTTGGCAAGCGATTCGATGCGGTCGGGGCTAAGTTTAAGTCGGTCGAGCATTGCGGCGCTCAGACCGGATTGTATGCCCGCTTCAAGATCTTTGACATTTTCAGCAACGATTGCTGATGAGTCTTCACGAAGTGCGTTGGCAACGCGCTGTAGCCATGCATTTTTGCGACCAGCAGCGATGGGTGCCAGTGCAGATGCCGCATTGCGAGCGTTTTGAGCGAGGGTTTGAGAGACTAGTAGTGTGTTGGTCATCATGGTTACTGGACAATGCATTTCAGGAGGACCGGTTATTGATTCATTCGCAGACTTGTGCCGCGAGGTGATAGCTTCGGATGTTGAATTAGTCGTTTAACCCGACTCGAAGCGGAGGTAATGCGTGCCCCGCCTCCACGTCGAGTCGGGTTAAACGGAATCAATCTTGGCCGAGACTAAATCCTTATGCATCTAGCACTTTTCCGCTCAACGAAATCGGAAGTATATGTGATTCAAATTCCACCCAGGATTTCCGCACGACCCACGCGGCCGATAGCGAGTAGATAAGCGGCAATACGCAGTGGGACTTTTTTCTCTTCGGCGGTTGCCCAGACTCGATCAAAGCTACGGGTTAACGTGTTTTCCAGTTCTTCGCGCACTCGACGCAGATCCCAGCGAAAATATTGTTGATTTTGAACCCATTCGAAGTAACTGACAGTGACACCACCTGCGTTCGCAAGGATATCCGGAAGCACCGGGATTTCTCTGTTGCGGAAGATCGCGTCGGCTTCCGGAGTTGTCGGACCGTTCGCCGCTTCGATGATCATTTTCGCTCGAACATCTTTTGCATTTTCTTCCGTCAGAACTCCGCCAAGTGCTGCAGGAATAAGGACATCGACATCCAGTGTCAGTAACTCTTGATTTGAGATGCTTTCGCCGCCCGGGAATTCGGCAAGACTACCCTTGATTCTAACCCATTCCAGCGCTGCTGTGATATCGAGTCCCTTGCGGTTGAGGACAGCGCCGCTGACATCGGAAACTGCGACGATCCGAGCACCTGCCTTTTCGAGGTACGCGGCTGTGAACGATCCGACGTTGCCAAATCCCTGGATCGCAATTGTGGCAGCTTCGAGAGGTCGTTTCATCTTTCTTAGTGTGGCGAGCGTAAGAGTGCCGACCCCGCGACCAGTGGCTTCCTCGCGACCTTCGGCTCCATAAAGTTCGACTGGCTTTCCGGTAACGCAGGCCGGGCTGAAACCGTGAAATTTTGCGTACTGATTCATGATCCAGGCCATTGTCTGCGCGTTCGTACCCATATCCGGCGCAGGAATATCTTTGTCAGGGCCAAAGAGATCGTGCAGTTCATCGACAAAGCGGCGAGTCAATCGTTCCAGTTCATCGCTCGACAAATCTTTTGTGTTCACAGCGATGCCGCCTTTGGCACCACCATAGGGAATATCCACAACGGCAGTTTTCCATGTCATGAGCGAAGCCAGTGCCAGAACTTCGTCTGCATTGACTTCATGGTGATATCGCAGGCCTCCTTTCATCGGACCCCGCGCGCTGTTGTGCTGGATGCGATATCCGACGAACGTCGCGATCTCTCCATTATCACGTTTAATCGGAACCTGAACTTTGATTTCTCTTTCCGGAGTCATCAAAAGTGTTCGCATGCTGGAACTCAGATCCAGTACGGATGCCGCTTCTTCGAAGTATTGTTCTGCGGCTTCAAAAGCACTCTTCATGTTCTATGGACCTTCTTTACTGATCGGCGTGAAATATTTTTGAGTACGAGATATACGCTTTCAGTGAGTTCATTCCAATTGAAGAACGTGTTTTTCGAGTCGAGTGCGGACTTTGTGGCTCCCTGCGGTTCACCACTCAGACGGTGGATTTGTAATGAGATAACGAGCGATTTCGCGGGCGTAAAGCGCCATCCCCACGCGCGAAAGGACCGGAGTCTCCGTTGAAAAGAGCTTTGACGGATCTTTGCCGCTGGAAAACGTGGGAGCCGTATCGCAAAACCGAACTCGAATATGGCTGCAGTAGGCCTGCAGAATTTCAAAAGGAAATCGGCTGCGAAATGGTGTTGTACCGCGAATGCCGTATTGGCGACTCAATTCCGGTGCAGCATCGGCCGGAACGACTTGCCACATGACAGGTGCTGTTGTTACCAACAATTGTCCTCCTGATGCTTCAACGGCTTCTTTCAATCGTGTGATTGGCTCCAACGCATGGCGAATCTGCAAACGAACATCGGACGGATCATCTGTGATCCACGCAAACTCATTTGCATTGGATGCGGCATTCGCCATGGCCAACATCTCCGGGCCCTGCTGGCGGGCTTCTGCAAACAGCCAGTTGGCCATGGCAGATTCTCTGACGAAATACGCGAGGGCGTTTTCCGGCTTAGGCTTCAGACGCATTGTGGGATGTGAACAAACGGCGTGATTGTTCTCGCTCAGCAGCAGACTGCGATAGCAGAGATCATCCGCGATGTCGGTCATATCGACATGAAGAATTACGATATCTGGTTTGAGTTTTGCAAGGTCCTGTTCAAACTTCAGCCATGCGAGCAAAGGGCAATAGCCAGGTATGCCGCCGTTGACGACTTCCAGTGGTCTGGTTGTTTGATTCGTCAGAAATTGCTGCAGTCGAGCCGAAACAGTTTCAGATTCATCAACTTCGGTGCCACAGATACTGTTGTCGCCAAGGACCAGAATTCTAAGTGTCCCCTTCGTCGCTGGGATTTCAGCTTCACTACCGCGACATCCAAACGAATTTACTCTGAATGCGTGACTGCCGCTGCGGGCACTTGAGCGATGATCCGACTTCAGCATGCGCCGAAGTTCATGATGGCAAGTGGCAGACGGTATGAGTAAAACCTGATCTGCGATGGCAGCCTGAGCGGTGACACCTTGAATCGTGGGCAGAGTTTTTCCACGCAGCCAGACTTCCGTGCCGACCAATGCGACAATAGACAGCACAAGTGCTGTCACTGCATTTCGCAGGGTTGTCATCGGACGATACGCCATAGAAATCCGCGCAAAGTAATCGAAGACCGGCGGCCTCAGTCGAACCTCGGGCGTTGCGGTCACATTTTGTATCATGACGGGAAACCCCGGAGTCTAGGTCGGTTTCTGAGAACCGCTCAAGAGGAACAGAGCATTTGTTCAGTAGTTTGCTTGCGATGGCAGGTCAAATGGCGTGCACTCAAGGAATATGACAGGCGAGCGGGGTACGACAGTGCCCTGATTCTCGCGTCATCCGAAACACATCACGGGATTAACATTCCCCGCTCGCCTAGTGTCCACGCCATTGGACAGCAGTTAGCGGCTCTTGTGGCTTCGCAGAGGTGAGACTTTAAGCTCAATGCCTGTGCCTCAGCACGCAGCCTGAGAATTGAGATTGGTAGACTGCGTCAGCATCCGAAAACGCAAGATTCCCAGCTCTTTATATCAGATTATTATGAATAGCCTGCCTGTTACGATCGTCTCTGGATTCCCGGGTGCTGGCAAGACTGCCGTAATTCAGCATGTTGTCAAAGAAAGCCCGGGCCTGAAAATTGGAGTCGTCAGCAACGATGTTCAGAGTGATCACTTGCTGACCGCAGCCATAAATCTGGCTGCGACGGGGGCTTACGATTATCTCTTGATCGAAGCATCTGGCGATTCTGAGCCGACGCTGGTGGCCGAAGCTCTTTCGCTGAATGATGATGACACTGAAAAATTGAGTGGGCTATGCATTGACACGATGGTCACTGTCGTGGATGCCCAAAACTTCCTGGATGACTTTCAAAGCGTCGATGAATTTCGAGACCGCGGTCCTGGTTCGGACATTGAAGATGATCGAGACATTGCTCGAGTTCTGATCGAGCAGATCGAATTTGCAAATGTCATTTTGCTCAACAAGACGGATTTGATTTCAGAAGAAGAAGCTGGACAGCTTCTCGCAGTGTTGAGAAAGTTGAATCCTGATGCTCGAGTGCTCGATGTCGAGCAGGGTCGAGTTTCCGCTGAGGACGTGATCAATACTGGTCGCTACCAATCGGATTCAGCAGCGGCCGCTGATGCGTGGCAATCGGTATTGTCCAGCGACGAAACTGGCTCATCGGATGCATTCGGGATTTCCAGCATTGTGTATCGCGCTCGTCGTCCATTTCATCCTCAACGGTTCTGGGACTTCTGGATGGACGGCGAGCACGCTCCAAATATCCTGCGTTCAAAAGGATATTTCTGGTTAGCGACTAAGAACTCCATCGCTGGATTCTGGTCTCATGTCGGGCAAGTTTTGGCAGCCGAACCTGGCGGCGCGTGGTGGGCAGAAACTCCCCGAGCAGAGTGGCCGAGTGAAGATCCAGAATTGCTGGCGGAACTGAATTCTGTTTGGGACGAGGTTTGGGGTGATCGGCGTCAGGAATTGATTCTGGTTGGTCAGGATCTGGATGCTCCTGCAACTCGCAAGGCGTTGGATGAGTGCCTGCTCACGGAGAGTGAAATGAAATCCGGTCCATCGTCGTGGTCCAAGCTGGAAGATCCGTTTGGCTGCTGGGCGTCAGGACATGATTGCGACGGTTCACATGATCACGATCATGGTTGAG
>JAYVNW010000077.1:0-14632 GCA_043758225.1 Candidatus Kuenenia sp.
CCTAGAAACATTCGGACAGCAGTGGCATCCGGAGTCTTCTCGCTCAGCTCTTTCAGTCGCTCATTCAGCCCATCAGAGCGATTTGTCGCATTGTAAAGATCGAGCAGAATCTGGAGCGACTCCTGGCTTCGACGTCCGCTGTCGAAATACAGATTCAGATTCTTTTCACTGTCGTCCAGCTTGTCTTTCAAGTAATACGCGCGGGCCAATAGCAGGTTGTATTGTCCCGGCTGATCCTTTTCACTGCGACCTAAAGCTTCGAATGCCTCGATCGCTTTGTCAGTACGTCCGGATTCCAAAAGTACTCGGCCGACGGTCTCATAGCTGGTCGGGCGATTGTTCAATATCGCTTTATGTTCGCGATCTGACAAGCCAAAGTCTTCTGGACGCTCTAAAGCATTCAACAGTATTTCGTAACTATCTGCTGCTTCTCTCAGCTTTCGAGTCGCAAGATAAATCGCGCCTCGTACTTGATGGATCTGGACGAATTCGCGAGAGTTCTTGTTGAGCGTCTTTGATTCCAGTGCTTCTTCAAGCAGATTCATGGACTCTGCGATTCGCTGAGTTGTGGCATATAAGACAGCCATTTGCAGACGCATTTCTACGTCGTCGGGGTCAAGTGCGATCGCTTTTTCCGCGGTCTTGATCCCCTCTTCTGTGCGGCCAAGTCGCAAGAGCACTATTGACAGAGCTCGCATTGGCACGGCTGATTTTGGTGAAGATTCCGCTGCCTTTTCGAATGCATCGGCTGCCGGCTGCAGATCGCCGCGTTTCATGGCTTTTTGACCGGCCATGTACCATGCAAGCGCATCTTTGTTGGCCGGGTCGAGAGCAGCACTCTCGTCCTTTAGCTGGTTGTCATTAGCTTTCGGTTTCAATTCATCGAGCGCTGCATCCGGATCTGTGGCATTTTTTCCATCCGCAGCCGGTTCGTCCGACATTGCCTTCGCAGATTTGCTGAGAACGCTCTGCAGCAAAATGATGTTGCAACAGAAGAAAGGTACCGCAAGCAAACGGTACCATGACGGATAATCGAAACGCTTCATTTTCAGTCTCACCGAAAACAGAAAGCAGACGGACAACTTGACCGATGAAGCCAAGTGACAAAAATCACACCAACGACTCTGTGTCTGTTGTGCAGAGAATTGGCGTTCGCGGCTGGTCAATTCTAAACCGCTCGTGGCGCATTATTGATGCCCGGCGCAATTCTGTCGAGTTCTGTTCGTAGATCGAGTGATAAGTCCCGATCCGGCGGAACCTATTTTTTCTTGTTTGGCTTTGGAGCCGTTCGTTTGCTGCCTGAGGCAGACTTCGCGGCAGCTGAGGGCTTGGTCTTAGACTTGGCACTACTGGACTGTGGTTTTGACGTAGATTTTGAAGCTGATTTCGCAGGTGTCGAAGCCTTAGCTGCTGTGCTGGGCTTTGCGGCTTTGGCAGGAGCCTTGGAAGCCGATGCCGCTTTTGCAGGAGCGGCGGGAGTTTTGGTAGTCGCGGCTTTGTTTGTTGGCGATGCAACTTTGCTTGCTGTCGATGCTGTTTTTGCTGGTACAGTCGTTTTGGCAGGTACAGTTGCTTTGGCAGGTACCGATACTTTGGCAGGTACAGTTGCTTTGACAGATACCGATACTTTCGCGCCCACGTCAGTTTTGACGGGCTTTGCAACCTCTTTGGGAGCGGGAGGCTTCGCTGGCTTTTTCTTTGGGGGCAGCTGCAATTCTGCAAAGCGTTCCATGACATCATCCATCGATTGTTCCGAGTCGGCGTGATCGATAAATCGAGGAATGAATTTCGGATCTGTTGCCAGACAACGGAGGAGGTGACAGAATTCCGACACCTCGGATTTCTTCAAGCCGCCTTTCAGATACTCTGAGGCTTCATTCACGTCAGAGTTCTCAGGAACGAGGCCCAGCCATTTGGCTGCCGTCACCATTGAGTCGTCGAGAAAGACGATATGGCTTCCCAGAATTTCATGCAGAACAAAATCACGTATAAATGGCGTGACGTCTGGAATTTTTTTCAGTGTTTTGACTGCCTGCTCGAGCGTCTGACGTCTAAGCTTTTCGAAATCGTACGAGTACGTTGTTTCGAACATGTGCCGCAGGATCGAACGAATTCTCAAGCCCTTCCAGTCAGCCTTGTGGAGTGGAGTCAGCACCAATTCAAGCTCATTGACCGAACTGACGCGAATTTCGTTGAGATCAAAGAACGAAGCCAAAAGGTGCTTCATGCCAACTTCGGCGGTCGTCCATGGGTTGTCTTCGAGGCAAGCCGCGAAAAGCAACGTCTCAACGACCGGCAGCTCGATCTTTGGAACGGACTTTCCGTACAACTTGTGAAGTGAGTTGACTAGCTTGCGACAGACCTGCGACTTGTCAGCCGCCTTGGTGGCCTTGGTCGTTCCCATTGTAGTTCCCTGCTGACTTTAATCGACATGTCCGAATGAACAATCCGGACAACGCCCCCTGAACTGAAGCCGACAATTATCGGTGAGTCATGAATCCTGATGCTCAAGATCAACCTCTGAAGGTACCTCGATTTGTTCGAGATCCTCCTCGGATACTGTATCTTCAGCATCATCCGGCGGTAGTACATCACGAAGAATCGCAGACGTTTGAACAGATTTAAGAACCGTGTCGTCAAGGACGAAACGCAATTCGGGAGTATACCGGCTCTTAATATATTCCGCGACTTTCGACTGCAAATATCCTTTGGCTGAATTCAACCCGTGCATCGTTAAAGCTGCCGTTTTTTCATCCCCCAAGACTGAAATTCGGACAGCAGCATATCTTAAATCAGGGCTGACGTCTGCACTCAGCACTGTAACATTTTTGATTCGAGGATCACGTAGCTCGAACAGGATTGCAGTACTCACGACTTCTCGGATCATTGAGGCAACCCGGGCCGTTCGACGTGTGGACATGGAATTTATTCCCTGAAGGGTGAGATGTCTTGGGCACACAAATCGTTTCGAAAGTTCAGACAGTCGCCGACCACTTTTCCCCGAATACAACGGGGCGTTGTCGCCAGGTCTGATTGAGAGACACTACAAAGTCCGTGCAATCTCATCGATTCGATATGCTTCAAACAAATCTCCCTCTTTGATATCGTTAAAACCGTCGAGGCGTATACCGCATTCCATACCGTCGCGAACTTCTTTCGCATCATCTTTTTCACGTTTAAGTGAGCCGATCCGATAGTCGTTCAGAACTTTTTGATCTCGAATCAAATGGACGCGACTGTCACGGGAAATTGTGCCATTAATGACACGGCACCCGGCAATCGTCCCGAAGCGACTGATGCTGAATGTACGCAATACGATCGCTCGACCAGTTGAAACTTCCACACGTTCCGGCCGCAGCAATCCCTGCAATGCCAGCTTAATGTGGTCTGTAATTTCATAGATAATATTGTAACGTCTAATCTCGACACCATGACGATCCGCAAGCTGCTGCGCGCGATCTTCTGCGATCACGTGAAACGCAATTACGATTGCACCAGCAGCTGCCGCGAGCGAAACGTCGCTTTCGTTTACACCACCAACGCCAGAGTGAATGATCTGCACTCTGACTTCAGCATGTTCAAACTTAGTAATTTCGCCACGCAGAGCTTCAATCGATCCCGGTGAGTCTCCTTTAAGAATCACAGGCAGAACCTGCACTCCCTCGCCTTCACGCGGGATGCTGAGAATGTTTTCCAGAGTTTGTGGAATGATTCGAGATGACAACGCTTCTGTGCGGCCCTCGTGAAGACGGCTCTCCGCAGTTTCACGAGCTTCTTCGATATCTTTCATTACAAAGAAGTGATCGCCAGCATTCGGCACATCTGAAAGCCCCGACACCTTGACCGGCACCGAAGGCCCGGCTTCGGTAATTGGCTCATCGCGATCATTGTACATCGCCCGAATACGGCCATAGGTTGCACCGCAAAGTACATTATCGCCAATACGCAGAGTGCCCTTCTGCACAATCAACCAGGAAATCGGACCACGACCCTCGTCGCGGAATGCTTCGAGGCAAACGCCAAGTCCTTCGCGGTCAGGATTTGCCTTGAATTCCTGCAATTCAGCCGTGAGGAGCAGTGTTTCCAGGAGTTTATCGATGCCCTTGCCAGTCGCTCCTGACGTACGGACAACTTCAACTTCACCGCCCCATTCAGCTGGCAACAACTCATGTTGAGCCAGCTGTTGGAGAATACGCTGTTCATCAATGCCAGGCAGGTCAATCTTATTCAGGGCGACGACAATCGGAACACCCGCATTCCTTGCGTGGCTGATACATTCTACCGTTTGCGGCATGACGCCGTCGTCGGCGGCTACAACCAGCACAACAATGTCAGTCGCATCCGCTCCGCGAGAACGCATTTCACCGAACGCGGCATGTCCCGGCGTGTCCACGAAAGTCAAATGATGACCTTCGTACTCCACTTGGTAAGCGGCGATATGTTGCGTGATTCCACCAGCTTCGCCCGCAGCAACATTGGCACCACGGATACGGTCCACCATTGTCGTCTTGCCGTGGTCTACGTGGCCAAGAATTGTAATCATTGGCGGACGTTGACGCATGAGTTCCGGCGGGTCTTCGTGATCCAGAGACGCCAGAAGCTCAGCTTCGATATCGCGAGATCGCTTGAAGGACAGATCGACGCCCAATTCCATCGCGACTTCCATGGACTCTTCTTCGCCCAGTTCGTCGTTAATGGTCACCAGTCTGCCTGCTTTGAACAGAATACTCAAAATGGACTTCGCAGGACGTCCGATTGCTTCCGACAGCGCTCGAACTGTGATCGGGAATGAAATTGACGCCGTCGTTCGCAGATCGATAGGACCAGATCGCTTGCGACGTTTCTGCTTCTTGGCTTGGCGTTCAGCATCACGAGTTTGCCGCAACTCCATCAGCAGCGAGCCCTTGTTCGCGCCTCCCTTCGATTTGCGATCGACAGGTGCCGGTCCTCCCGCTTCGTGCTCATCACGTGCTTTACGAAGTGCTTTCAGCTGATCTGCGAGTGGACTGCGACGATCGACAATTTCCGACAATGACATGTCGGGTTTCTGTGCTTTTTCGTCGCGAACTTTCGGTTTCTTCACGACAGATGTCGGGAGAGTCGGGGGCGCTGCCACCATCGGCCGGCCAGGTTGTCGATCTTTGTCTCGGTTGACCTTAATCGGGCCAGATGGCTTTGCACCCGCAGCTGCAGCCTGTTGCTCGCGATCTTTGACCGAGCCGATTGGACGCATTTCACGCTGCGACGCCATTCGAGGACGTCGCATCGCATCTGGTGGAGATGTGGACGCGGCTGGCGTCGCAGGCAGTGAAACAACCGGAGACGTTTCAGCGACGGGCTCGACCGTTGGTGATGTCTCCGGTATCACTTCGATTTCAGCGGCGTTCGCTTGAGCTGCCTCCGCGACACTGCCTTCTTCTGCAACAACCTCATCAAGAGTTGCGACTGGTGCAGTTGTCTCCTCGTACTCTGTCACTTCCGTATCGGGCGAAGCTTCGAATTCTATTTCGATGGACTGTTCCTCTGACTCGCCCTGGACGCGATTATTTGTTCGCGATGGAATGCCAACTATCGCACGAACTTTTCCTGCAACCAGCGGCACATCGCGAACGGGAGCCATGTCTGCTGAGGGAGCAGCCGCACCAGTAACCGGCGGGGCTCCGCCCTTACTGCGGATGTATGCAACGACCGTGTCTCGTTCTTCTTCGCTGATTGTCGCCAACGCATTGCGCAGCTTCACGCCAGCTTGTTCACAGAGATCGATCAACACCTTGCTATCGAGACCAAGGTCCCTGGCAAGGGCAAAGATACGTATCTTCAAAACTTAACCCCTTAGGCCGACGGAGTCTGTTCAG
The DNA here is from genome assembly GCA_043758225.1 of Candidatus Kuenenia sp. GTDB lineage: Bacteria > Planctomycetota > Planctomycetia > Planctomycetales > Planctomycetaceae > SXXK01. The sequence continues at coordinate 5,856 of JAYVNW010000077.1, forward strand.
GAATACACTTCAGGAACAGTGTCAGCAATGAAACTCACAAAACAGGCTTGGCACTTCGAACGAGAGATTCGAACGAAACAACGACCGCAGACGATGCCGTCTTTCAACCTGTTTCCGGCGAAAGCCGATGACAGTCAGAACAATGACACACGATTACTTGTAGAATTACCGGATTCGATTACTGAAGACCGTGTCTCCTCTGTTCTGACGCCCGACCCCGCAATGCGAAGATCAAAGCAAACCGCTCAGTCACCGACGTTGGTGACCGCTCCAAAATCTAATCAGGCGTCCTCAGATCCCGCCGAAGATTCGCTGCCGGCACCCGAAGGAACTGTTTCTACCTCTGACTGAGGCAATTCCTCCTCGCCAACAACCAGTTCAACTTGCTTTAAAGCATCTGATTCCCCTTTATCCAACTTACCATCCACTGCTGCTTCTTCAGCCACTGCTTCTTCAATCACCGCAGGACTTTTGCCCTTTGACGAAGTAGAGACTTCATGGTTTGCAGCGTGCTTGCGTTGCTCATTAGCAATGCGTTCCTCAACTTCCTGCCGGGCGCTTTCAACGTCGGCATGTTCAATGATTCGATCGCAGTCTTCGACGGACAGACCGCTCATTTCGACCAGCTGGTCCGGCTCGATCACAGAAAGATCATCAAACGTGAAGAATCCTTGAGAAACCAGGTTTTCGGCTAAATCCGCCGTGACACCAGGTGCCACACAAAACGCTTCGATAGACTTGTCAAGCTGCTGATCAAGCTGTGCCTGAGTCATCACATTGATGTCCCAGCCAACCAGCTTCGATGCCAGTCGGACATTTTGGCCAAACTTGCCAATCGCCAGCGACAGTTGATCTTCTCGAACAAGCACAATGACTTTGCCCAGCATCTGACAAAGAATCACGTCTTCAACTTCAGCTGGCTGCATCGCATTTGGCACCAGAATCTGGAGTGAATCGTTCCACCGAACAATGTCGATTCTTTCACCTGCAAGCTCTTCTACAATCCCGCGAATTCGCGCACCGCGAACACCGACGCACGCACCTACACAATCGATTGATGAATCGCTGCAAGAAACAGCTACTTTTGATCGATTACCGGCTTCCCGCGCGATCGAGCGGACTTCAATAATCCGATCGTTAACTTCCGGAATTTCAACCTCAAACAACCGACGAACAAATTCGGGGTGTGTTCTGGAGAGAATCACACGCACTCGTGAGCCTGTTTTGCGAACGTCGAGTACGACAGCACGGACACGATCTCCCGTTCGATAATTCTCTTTTCGAATCTGCTCGCTACGTGGTAGAATCGCTTCGACTTTACCAAGGTTTACAATCACGGTGCCTCGATCAACGCGAGTCACCTGACCTGAAACCTGCTGACTGCGAAGTTCCAGAAATTCTTCATACAGGGTGTCGCGTTCCGCTTCGCGAATCTTCTGGATCATCACCTGCTTAGCAGTTTGAGCCGAAATTCGCCCAAGCAGATCTCCCAGCAATTCAGGGTCCAGCATCGCGCCGTCGCAGATCAGCGCGGGCTCCCCTGTTTCGCGGTCAATGCGAACTTCAAGCTTCTCTTCTTCCGAAAAGTGCTTGCGTGCCGCCGACAGAATAGCCTGCTCGATCCCTTCAAAGACGATTTCGGCGTCAATAGCCTTATCGCGATGGATCGCGTCGACAATTCTGAGTATTTCGTTTCCGTTCATGACGTAGGTGTCTGATTATGCTGTGGTTAAAAAAAAAGCGGGATCAATGTCCCACTTTACACGCCCGACAAAATGACTCAACCTGAGACACTTTGAGGGAGAACTTTCCTACTTCCGGACGTGAGTCACCTTCAAGTGGATCACGCCAGACATTGGGAAATGGAGTCAGACCTACATCTTGTCCATTTCAGGTTCCTTCAACGCAGTTCTGGAGCAAACAAACAGCAAACTTCCTGGAAAAGCCGATCATCGCCCCGGATATTCTTCGAGATCTTAACCAGCTTGCCTAAGACGAGTGCGGAAAATACTTGGTTTTTTACGCACTGTCAAGCATTCGCATTGACTCTATTCGACAGTTCATTGCGTTTGACTCGTTTTGTCGCCGTCGCGTGGTGTGCTTTCTGTCAATGTTTTAGGCGTGATACATGCTGAAATCTCACAGCATTCTTTGCTAGCGGGATTTCAATTGCCGCCCTGGAAATGAGACGCTCGGCCTCAACGATGATTTTACGTCCCCATGATTTCGTGCACGTAGTATCGATTCAGGGCATTTGCCCGAAGTGCGGGCAACTTTCTCCGTGACCACTATAATCGTAAGATGCGGTCGCTGTCACAATGAAGACAGTTGACATTCTCCGCCGTCTTCGAAAGCACTTTGTCGGCAATCAGTAATTCATGGCTAGTTCAGATATCGTAATTCGTGGTGCTCGGGAGCATAACCTTCAAAACGTCAGCCTCTCCCTGCCGCGCAACAAATTGATTGTGATGACCGGCGTCAGCGGGTCTGGAAAGAGCTCGCTGGCTTTTGATACCCTGTACGCCGAGGGGCAACGTCGGTATGTCGAATCACTGTCAACTTACGCTCGACAGTTTCTGGGGCAGATGCCGAAGCCGGATGTGGATTCCATTTCCGGTCTCGCACCCTCAATTTCGATTCAGCAAAAATCGACCAGTCGAAATCCTCGAAGTACGGTTGGGACGATCACCGAAATCTTCGATTACCTCCGAGTCCTCTTTGCAAGAGTTGGTCAAGGGTACTGTCATGTCTCAGGCAAGCCCATTCAAGCTCAGTCAACAGACCAGATTATCGGCAGTCTGCTGAACCAACCAGCGGGGACTAAGTATCAGATCCTCGCGCCGATTGTGCAGAATCAGAAGGGTGAGTTTCGAGATCTCTTCGAAGACTTGCTGAAGAAAGGTTATCTCCGGGCACGCATTGATGGGGAAGTGATCAACCTTAGTGATGCACCAACACTCCGGAAGCATCATAAACACAACATCGAAGTTGTGATTGATCGCCTCGTTGCCAGCGGAAGTCAGAGAACTCGTGTTGCCGAAGCGGTTGAGCAGGCATTGAAGCTGGCCGATGGGCGGCTGATTTGCAGCACGGAAAACAGCGGCACGGCGAGCGGAGGGCGACAGCCCGCGTCGACGACTACGATTCCAGCCGATGATCAGGCATCCGCAAAACCAACAAAACGCCGCCGAAACTCACCAGAAGCAAACCTGGTGGCAGAATCTGAAATTGAATTCAACGGCGATGGAACCAGTGGGCTGACACCTACGGCTCGCCAGGCAAACGACCGACTTTACAGCGCGCATTATGCCTGTGCCGAAAGTGGTATGAGCTATGAGCCGCCGAGTCCGCAACTCTTCAGCTTTAACAGTCCGCTTGGCATGTGCATGGAATGCAACGGGCTTGGTATGCGGCATGGCTTCCCAATGCATCAACTCATCGTTGATGAAAACAAGTCGATTCAAAAAGGCGCGACACTGCTGCTGTCCGGTTGGACAAAAATCGGTCGCTGGCCGCGACACATTCTCACAGGGGCCGCGAATGCGATCGAACAGGATTGCGGTATGGAAGTAGATTCGCTGCTGAAGATGAAATGGAAAGATATCCCGGAGCAGGCGAAGCAACTTTGGTTGTACGGCACCGGCGTTCGTCACATCACTTTCACATGGCGAAGTCGCGGCGGCGCATGGAAGCATGGTGGTACGTGGGAAGGCTGGGCAAATCGGCTGCTCGAAAGTTACCGGATAGCTAAGAATCCGATGCGGCGACGGCAGCTTGAGAAGTACATGGAAGTTGTGCCCTGTAATTCCTGCAACGGCGAACGCCTGAATAGGCAAGCGAGAAATGTTCGGCTCCGGACGACGAGCAAGGCGTTCAAGGCAAGAAGATCTGAGATTTCAAAATTGAAATCCAAGGTCGGCGAGAATCTGGACCTCAGCCTCCCTCAGGTCTGCGCGTTGTCGATTGAAGAAGCTTACGACTTCTTCGAATCTCTCAAGCTTGACGCGACTCAGCAGCTCATCGCAGAAGAGGCATTGAAGGAAATACGCGGCCGCCTGGGATTTCTGCTGCAGTGCGGACTGAATTATCTGTCGCTCGACCGATCCGCGCCAACATTGTCAGGTGGTGAATCACAGAGAATTCGTCTCGCCGGACAAATTGGCTGTGGTCTGGTCGGGGTCGTCTATATTCTCGACGAACCTTCGATCGGACTGCATCCGCGCGACAACACGATGTTGCTCGAAAGTCTGCAGCGACTGCGAGATCAGGGGAATACCGTCATCGTTGTTGAACACGATGAAGAAACCATGCGTGCGGCTGATCACGTCGTTGACTTCGGCCCGGGTCCAGGTGTTTTCGGTGGCGAAGTCGTCGTCGAAGGAACAGTCGATGACCTGCTGAAGAATGAACGCAGCGTTACCGGAGCCTTCCTGTCCGGCCGTCAAAAGATCGAAGTACCGAAAGTTCGTCGCGCACCGGATGATCGCGGCTCAATTGTCGTTCATAAGGCAACGCATAACAATCTGAAAGACGTAACTGTTCATTTTCCGCTCGGTCGCCTGATCAGTGTCACCGGCGTCAGTGGCTCAGGGAAAAGTTCCGTTGTCAACGACATCCTGTGGCAGGTCGTTAACCGCGACGTCAACAAAGGCATCGGTGATCCTGGCAAACATAAAAAGATCGATGGTCTGGAACTGATCGACAAGGCCATCGACATCGATCAGTCACCGATCGGTCGCACGCCGCGTTCCAATCCAGCGACGTACGTCAAAGTTTTCGATGAAATTCGCAAGCTGTTTACGCAATTGCCGAAGTCCAAAATGCGAGGCTACAAAGAGGGACGTTTCAGCTTCAACGTCGAAGACGGTCGTTGCGAAGCCTGCGAAGGTCACGGCGCGACAAAGCTTGAGATGGACTTTCTGGCAGACATCTGGATTCCCTGCACTGTTTGCGAAGGTCGCCGATTCAATCATGAGACGCTGGAAGTAAAGTTTCGAGATCACAGCGTCGCCGACGTACTGGATCTGGATATTCGCGACGCACGGAATTTGTTCGAAGCCTTTCCGAAGATTAGTCGATTGCTGCAAACACTTTGCGACGTCGGGTTGGATTATATGAAGCTTGGCCAGGCATCGCCAACGCTTTCAGGTGGTGAAGCTCAGCGTGTGAAGTTGGCTCGTGAACTGGGCAAACGTTCGACAGGCCGTACGTTGTATCTTCTGGATGAACCAACGACGGGACTGCATTTTGCTGACGTGAAGAAGCTGATCGAAGTACTTCAGGGATTTGTGGAAGCTGGCAATACCGTCATCGTGATTGAGCATAATCTTGACGTGATCAAGACCTCCGACTGGCTTATTGACATCGGTCCCGAAGGAGGGGCTGGCGGCGGCCGTATTGTGATTGAAGGGACGCCGGAGGAAGTCGCGGCGTGTAGCGAATCACATACGGGAGTTGCCTTGCGAACGGTGTTGCCGGGGTTCCGGAAATCTCCGATTCCAAATCTGAAATCACCAAATGGAAAATCTTTTAACCGAAGATTAAAGACTGAAAACCCTTTCTCCAATACCACCAGCATTCGCATCACCGGTGCGGCGCAGCATAATTTACAGGGCTTTGACCTTGAAGTGCCGCGTGAGCAGATGAGCGTTTTCTGCGGTCCAAGCGGCAGCGGTAAGACGTCGCTCGCGATGGATACACTTTACGCTGAAGGGCAGCGGCGATACGTCGAAAGTCTTTCGTCTTATGCTCGGCTGTTCCTGGGCCAGATGCCAAAGCCACGCGTTGACAGCATTCAGGGCTTGAGTCCGGCGATCGCGATCGAACAGAAGACCGTTGGTTCAACACCGCGATCAACGGTGGGCACTGTGACGGAAGTCTATGACTATCTGCGCGTTCTTTACGCGCGAATGGGTGTGATGTACTGTCCGAAGTGCCACGTGCCAGCTGTGCAGCAGACAACCGATCAGATCGTCGATGGCGTGATGAATCCTGGCGTGGGGGCGAAGCTGTTGCTGCTGGCTCCGATCACCGTGGATCGATCGACGCCGTTTACCAAAATGTGGGATCGCCTGCGTGCCAATGGGTTCGCCCGGGTTCGAGTTGACGGGACGACGTATTCGCTGGATGAAGTGCCAGAGATAGATCATCGCAAAAGTCACGACGTGGGTGTGGTTGTGGATCGAATTACCGTCGATACCAAACAACGTTCCCGCATTGCCGATTCCGTCGAGGCCGCATTGGATCTTGGCAAAGGCATAATTCACGTTGCTGTGGCAGATTCAAAAAAGGAGGAACCACAGTGGAGCATTCATCGATTCAGTCTGCACTTGTCATGCAGTCTATGTCAGCGTTCGTTTGAGCGTCAGACGCCGCAGAAGTTCTCGTTCAACAGTCCGCTTGGCTGGTGTCATGCGTGCGAAGGGCTTGGTGCAGAATTCGGCGCAAATCAGGCGTTGCTTGTGACGAGTCCCGAACGATCTCTGTTGGATGGTGCGATCGGTGCCTGGCCTGATCCAAAGACGAACGTGCCGTTCAGGACGATGCTCGATGCAATTTCGAAAACGTTTGATCTGCCGCTGGATCAGCCCTGGTACTTGTTGAGTCCCACGCAGCAGCGGCTGGTGTTGTATGGCGACAATGAGACGTGGATTGAGGTGAATACCGCAGCCCCGCCCCTCGGCCGGCGGGCTGCGCCCGAGGAAGTCCCGTCGGCAGAGCGACGGGTGTACGGCAGTTTTCGCTGCAAATATAGAGGCCTCTACCCTGCTATTGAAGAAGCCTCAAGGCTGTCGTTTTCGCATCGCAAGTCGCTCATCGACATGGCCGGTGATCGGGATTGTTCCATGTGTAATGGCAGTCGGCTGGAAGCCGAAGCATCCGCCATGCGATTGCGAAACATCACTCTCCCGCAATTATGCCGCATGCCTTTATCGGAAGCACTCGCGTTTCTGACGGGACTAAAACTGACGAAAGATGAAAAGAAAATCGCGGGCGACTTACTGAATGAGGCGACTCACCGTTTAAACTTTCTCGTCGAAGTGGGCCTGGAATATCTGACGCTCGACCGATCCATGCCAACACTCTCCGGTGGAGAATCGCAACGTATCCGTCTCGCAGGTCAGGCCGGTCGGTCGCTCACTGGTGTTCTCTACGTGCTTGACGAACCCACGATCGGATTGCATCCGCGAGACAATGGCAGATTGCTGGTCGCTCTGAAGCGGTTACGCGATCTGGGGAATACGGTGCTGCTTGTCGAACACGATCGTGAAGTGCTCGACGCAGCAGATCGTCTGTTCGATTTCGGCCCCGGAGCCGGACGTCTGGGCGGCAACGTCGTGGCGCAGGGTACGCCGAAGGAAATGAAGAAGAATAAGGCGTCTCTGACGGGAGCGTATCTGGCCGGGACAAAAGAGATTCCGGTGCCGATGGTGCGACGAATTCCCACTTCGGCGAGCGGTCGGTGTGAAACCACTGGTGCAAGTAAAACGGAGCGCGGAAAGTCGAAAGCCGGGAAGGCAATATCTGAGATTTCAAATCTGAAATCTCAGGTAGCCCAAACCGAAAATACAACTGACTGGCTGGAACTTCTCGGCGCATCGCAACACAACTTGCGAAGCGTTGACCTGCGAATTCCATTGAAGACGTTTGTCTGTATTACAGGAGTCAGCGGATCAGGAAAGAGCTCGCTCATCATGGACACTCTTGCACCAGCTGTGGCCAGGAGGCTGAACATGGCTGCTGAAACGCCGGGAGCGTTTCGAGATCTCAAGGGCGTTGAACACCTCAGCAAAATTGTCCTGGTGAATCAGAATCCTATCGGTTCGACACCGGCTTCAAATCCCGCAACATATACAGGCATGTTTGATGAAATTCGGGAACTTTTCTGTCGCATGCCGGAAGCCAAAGTGCGAGGCTACCGTCCCGGTCGGTTCAGTTTTAATCGCGCGGGTGGTCGTTGCGAAGACTGCGAAGGCATGGGGCAGCAGAAGATTGAAATGCACTTCCTGCCTGATGTCTGGGTCGAATGTCCCACGTGCCGAGGCCGTCGGTTCAACGCTGAGACACTCACTGTCAAATTCAATGAGCGCAGCATCGCTGACGTACTTGAAATGTCGATCAGCAAGGCTCTGGAACTGTTTTCAAATGTTCCAAAAATCCGCGCGCCGCTGGCAACCCTGGATGCGATCGGTCTGGGATATCTGACGCTCGGTCAGTCCGCTCCGACATTGAGCGGCGGCGAAGCTCAACGAATCAAGCTGGCCGCGGAATTATGTAAACCAAATCGCGGTCGCACGTTGTATCTGCTGGATGAACCCACAACCGGGCTGCACTTCGACGATATTCTGAAACTGCTCAGTGTGCTGAACAGCCTTGTTGAACAAGGCAATACCGTTGTAGTCATTGAGCACAATCTGGATGTCATCAAGACGGCCGATTGGATTATCGACCTCGGTCCTGAAGCAGGCTCGGCTGGTGGGCAAATCGTCGTTCAGGGAACGCCGGAGGATGTCGTTGAGTATGCAACATCGACCGTACACCCGCCGCTCCGTCGGCGGGATCCTTTAAGCGATGTCCCGCCGACGGAGCGGCGGGTGTACGGTAGAAGTTGGACCGGTGAACTCCTTGCCCCTGTCCTTTCCTCTTCCACACGCGGCACGATTGAGACCTTCGATGCAGCCGAAGTCGCCGCGAAAAAATCCGGTGACGTCAGCATTGATGAACTTGGCAAGTCGGCAAAACTGCCGTGGGAAGTTGATGGTCGCAAATGGCACACT
>JAYVNW010000078.1:0-7081 GCA_043758225.1 Candidatus Kuenenia sp.
GCTCCAGCCGTCGCGGCGGAACTTGAGCAACGCAGTTGGGTTTATATGGCAACCCGACCGAACGGGATCTTCTGGCTGCTGCTTGGGAAATTTCTGGTCTCAGTAACATGGGCCACATCTGCGGCATGGGCCGGGACCGGATTCTCTGTCGCGTTATGCGGAATGGATGAACCGCGCCGTATGTGGCTCAGTCTGTCGGCGCTGAGTCTGTTATCGTCGATGGCATATTCTGCGGTATACATGCTTGTTGGAGCAATCTCTCCCAGGCGAGCGATGGTATTCTGCATGATGTATACGGTGATTGTGGAGCTGGTGTTCGGTTCAATTCCGGCTGTGATCAATCGTATGACGGTGCAGTTTCGACTTCGCACCTTGTTCGTGAACTGGATGCCGCTTGATGAACGCATCAAACAGGAATCGGTTTTTCAGTATGTAATGATTGAGGGTTCATCCTTCATGCAGTGCTTTTGGCTGATCACATTGGGTGTTCTGTTTTTGGTTGCTGCGATCGTTGTGGCGCATCGCAAAGAATTTACATCCGCAACAGAAGGCGATGTGTAGATTCTGATTACTGAGCGGGCCGTTGGAGTTGTTCGCTTTAGGCTGTTCCGATTCCTGCGATTGGGTCGGTTTCAGAAATCTCTCGGATACCGCGGTCATAGGTGGACGAAGCAGCGATGCGTTTTGTTCGCCTCCAGGTTTATCCCCAATGGCGTGGACTTAAGCGTTTTGTGGTGTAATTTCGGGGTCTGGTTTCTTTTTCCTTTGGGATCTGTGGCTGGGTCTTGGCTCTTTCAATTTTGGGTACTTTGCGTTTCTCCGTTTGATGGCGCGAGGCTCGTCTCGGCCGGGGCGATTCCGTACAAAGTGTGGTGCGGCCGAATGGATCATCGACGCCACATCATTGACCGTCTCACGTTCGTCATGGAATGCCAGTCAGGCGTCGCGAGCCGCACTGAAACTGATCTCGCGGGGATGCACTTCCAGCACCGCTGCGGTGTCGCACATCAGAACCCGCACAAGATTATAACCAAGAATGGCCACAGCGATTTCGCGGTCCAGATTGTCGGGAATCAAGCAACGAAGTTCGCACATCTCCATGCTTGATTTGTACGAACGGATAACCCCTCTTTCTGGCTGGATGGCTGAGGATACCTTTCCTGGTTCGCGAATGTGTCGGGGGCGCGGAGCACAAAGCCATCCACAAGATACGCATTCAGTCCGTGCCATTTCCAATCGTTCGGTGTCATGTTGTGACCGATCTTTCTGACATGATCACTCAGATGATTGATCAGCTTGAGCGGCAATCTCGCTCGCGCTTTGGTGTAAGCCGACGCATCTTCGGAGACAGGTGAGAGCGCTCTGTCTTTTCTCTCACGATTGAATTTTGCCATGACCGTAATACAAGCATCGCCTCGGCTGAGAACCTGAGACACAAACAGCCGGAGTTTTTGCTGGCGTGAAGACTCTTTCGCGAAATTCGATATTGAGTGTGTCACACACCTGATGAATCTTTTCGTCATCAAACAGATGATGGAGGCGAATTTTTCCCAACGCCTTGAGCCCTTCGAGTCGGTTCACGATTTCGTTGAAGCTGAGTAGCTTTTTCCTTTCGCGTTTCCTTTTCTGTTCTTCTTCGGGTGTCTCGACCGATGCCTTTCGCGGTGTTCAAATTATCGCGTGCCTCCTTGCTTGCGGTTGTGGATTTGTTAGACCATACCCACTTTGCATCAAGGAGGCGCTTTTATGCGACCCCAGTTTCATTTCACCCGCGTTTCACCCGGTTTTTCGCTTAAGTCCACGCCATTGGGGACGAGCCCGGTGGGGATCAAAATGCGCACAGGAAAGATCCTTACTTTGATGACTTACCACTCAGCCGCACGTTATCCACCAGAAACGCAAAGTCCGTCTCCGGACGAACGGTAAACAGGTTCATAGATTCAATCTGGCTTAAATCCATGAATCGATCGGCAGGAGCATGCTTGATATCGGCCAGTTCAATGCGGATATGAGTCGCTTTGCCGGCGGGGAGTTCTACGGCTCTGCCGAAGCGATCAGCGGGATCATAGCCGCTTGTATAATGGTGTCGGTCGAAGATACTGAACCGCAGGGAAAGCGGTTTGTCGCCTGGATTGAAGACGTCCAGTTCCAGTGATGCAAATTGGTGCCAGTCGGAAATCAGTCCCAGAAAATTGGCTCCAGGATGTTTTGTGCCTGCAAGTCCATTCACTTGCATGGATGCAGTGCCGTCACTATGCCATGCTGTTGATTGCTCGATGGTCGCTTCATGCGCGTGCCATGCATTGAGTTCTCTTGGGCGTTCAAAGGACGCAAGCAATGGAAATTCGAGATTCTGTTTTCGGCATTCCAGCAATTCGAATCCCGGAGTCCAGCTTGGAATCAGTAACAGACAAACCGACATCAGCGACGCGGCCATCCGGCTTGTTTTTTCGATCGCCAATCGGCCAAGGCACCAGAACATTCCGGCGATCAATCCGCATCCGTTGGAAAGCATATCGCTTAAACTTGTTGAGCGACCAACGAACTGCTGCAGGACTTCGCATATTCCGCCAAGCACAAGCAGGACACTCGCTAGGATCAACAATCGCACAACTCCCATGCGCTGGATTCGTGGCCACGATGCAGGCAAGCCAATACTTGAAGGGTCCATGATTGCGGCCGCAAACAGAAACGCCAAAAAGAATGATGGTGCATGAGCCAGATTAAACAGTTCGGACCAGCGTCGACCTGTTTGGGAAAACGGGAACAACAGTGCCGACAAAAGTCCACCAGCGACAACTGCAACTACAACCCAGCGCAGCCTTGCGATCAGGGAAGTTGCGGGTGTAGCGGGTACGGTAGTGTCCTGGTTCATTGCGAATTCGTCATCCGGGAGTATTGAGATTCCTCGCGCTCGGCAATACGCGTGTCTACGGAATTGTGGGCCGATATGAAATCGATACAATTCCATTGACGTTTCGTTGCACGATTTCCGTCCGAGTGGAAAGACCAGGACGCTCGTTGACTTGAATCGACACACTTGGTGGAGCATGATTTGCCTGGAATTGCAGAATTGCCGGTTTGTTCCGACTCTGCTGCAGTTATTTTGCCAACAAACTGTTTGCTCTGTCACCACCATTGGCAAACGCAAATTTCGATACGAGATTTCCTGATGTTCTACCGTCATTTACGGCTGTTTTTCGTTTTGCCCTTGTTGATCCCATCAGTCGCTGCGATTGGCCAGGATGAAATTCGCCTGCTCCCGTCATCGTTGCGTTTGGATGGGAAAGATACGCAGCATGCTGTGCTGGCAGAAAGGTATGCTGACGATGATGCTGTTGGCATCGCCGACGTGCAGTTGACCTCCGACAATCCGGATGTCGTTCGCATCGACGGAATGGCCATTCGCTCGGTTGGGAACGGTGAAGTAGTCGTGCGTGTCTCTGGCAACTCAAGCGCCGCCGCAACAATGCGTGTGACGGTCTCTGGAGCTGATCAGCCGTTTCAATGGTCTTTTCGAAATCATGTGGAGCCCGTGCTGGCGAAACAAGGCTGTAGCTCCGGCGCCTGCCATGGCGCGTTGGCGGGGAAGGGTGGTTTCAAATTGTCGCTGCGTGGCTACGATCCGGAACGCGACTATTTTAACCTCGTTGAATTGCAGCGTGGGCGGCGAGTCGAACCCACCGAGCCTGCGGCCAGCCTGATGCTCACGAAACCCTCGATGGCTGTTCCCCACAAAGGCGGGTTACGGCTGAAGACAGATTCCTGGCACTATAAGATTCTTTCCGAATGGATCGCACAGGGTGTTGCGAAACCGTCTGAGACGGATTCAGATCTTCACCACCTGGAAATTCTTCCTGAACGTGTAACGCTCGTAGGGAAAAGTTTGCAGCCACTGATTGTGCGCGCCCACTACTCAGATGGACGTGTTGAAGATGTCACGCAGTTGGCCAAGTTTTCATCATCGAACGAAGCTGTTGCGACTGTCGGTGAAGACGGACGAACAACCGTCATTGGTCCAGGCGAGGGCGCTGTCACGGCATGGTTTTCCAGTCAAATCGTGATCGCCCGAATCGTAGTTCCGTATGAACAGCAGATCAATGATGCCGTTTTCACTGCGGCCGTGCGCCGCAACTTCATCGACGACACTGTCCTGCAACAACTCAAACGCCTAAACCTGAAACCTTCACCGCGTTCTTCTGACGAAGTGTTTATTCGACGCGCCTATCTGGACACAATCGGCACGTTGCCGACCAGCAAGGAAGTTCGCGAATTTCTGGCAGATACTTCAGCAGAGAAACGTGATCGCGTGATCGAGTCACTACTGAATCGGCCGGAATTCATTGACTTCTGGACTTATCACTGGTCTGATCTGTTGTTGTTAAATGGCACAGCGGTGAACCCGGAAGCCGTCAATGCGTTCTACAAATGGATTCACGATCGAGTCGAAAAGAACGTGCCATGGGATCAGTTTGTCCGCGAAATAGTCGCCTCACGTGGTTCGAACATGGAACTCGAACACGGTGCGACGAACTTCTACGCAATCCATCAATCTCCGGAAGACATGGCGGAAACGGTTAGCCAGGCATTTCTGGGTCTCTCCATTGGCTGTGCGAAGTGTCACAATCATCCGCTCGAAAAATGGACGAATGATCAATACTACGCATTCGCGAATCTCTTCTCCCGAGTCCGCGCCAAGGGCTGGGGCGGTGATGCTCGCAGCGGCGACGGCAAGCGAACGCTGGTGACCGTGAATTCCGGAGAACTCGTGCAGCCGAAGTTTGGTAGGCCGCAAATGCCCACGCCGCTCGATGCCGAACCGATTGCGTTTGACGCTCCTGGCGATCGTCGCGAATACGCCGCCGAATGGTTAACGTCGCCGAATAACGAACTCTTTTCGAGATCAATCACCAATCGTATCTGGAAGAATTTTTTTGGCGTCGGGTTGGTCGAACAGGTCGATGACATGCGAACATCAAACCCAGCGAGTAATGAACAAATGCTGACTGCCGCATCAAAATATCTGGTGGAACAGAAGTTTGATCTCAAGGCTTTAATGCGATTGATTCTGCACTCTGAAACGTACCAACGCAGCAGTGAGACGTTGCTTGAGAATGCAGGTGATCAGCGTCAGTATTCGCGATACTTTCCACGTCGATTGATGGCAGAAGTTTTATTGGATGCGGTTTCGCAGGTGACGGATGTGTCGACCGACTTCACAAAGATTGTCTTCCTTGGATCGGACGTAAAAGACACGAAAGATTATCCCAAAGGAACTCGCGCGATTCAGTTGCACGATTCAGCTGTGCAGTCATATTTCCTGCAGACCTTTGGCCGCAATCAGCGACGTATCACGTGTGAGTGTGAGCGGTCAGATGAACCAAGTCTGGTGCAGGTCCTGCATCTTTCCAACGGTGAGACAATCAATCCCAAACTTTCCGCCCCGGAGAATCGCCTGACGAAATGGCTGACCGAGATCAAATCGGATCCTGAGTTATTGGATGAGATTTTTCTGACCAGCGTTGCTCGCCTGCCCAGCACCCGGGAGAAGGATGAAATCCTGCCGCAACTGACGTCAGCTGCAGCGGAAGAAAAGCGAATTCTGCTGGAAGATCTTGTCTGGAGCATCCTCAGCAGCCGGGAATTTCTATTCAATCACTGATGGAAATTCGTGCAGGTCTGCGTGAGGATTGTTCGTTCGGCGGACAGTAGCCGGTCGCTGCGACCGGCTGGCGAGCGGGGGATGTGAGTCCCCTGATTTTCGTGTCATATCAATCAGGCGATTCACATTCCCCGTTCGCCATTTTTGATTATCCCCATGTCTGCTGCTTTTTTGTGCATCAACTGGCCTGCGATTTGCAGAATACTACTTGCCCCGGTTACCCTTCCGCAGTGAATTCCTATCAAGCATTTCTGCAAGCAAATATTTTATGTCCGAACCTCAATTGTCTCCCCGCGAAGCTATTGCTCTTTGTCGTCAACGTGAAATCCGCGCGATCGATCTGAGATTCACGGACTTCTGCGGATCGCAGCGGCACTTTACGATTCCAGCCGATCGCTTGACAGAAGAAAGCTTTGAACATGGTTTTTCGTTTGATGGTTCCTCGATGCGAGGCTGGCAGGCGATTCATGAAAGTGACATGCTGATCGTGCCGGAATCTCAGACTTGCTTCGTCGATCCGTTCATGAAAGCAACGCTGGCCATGCTGTGCAACGTCAAAGATCCTGTCACACATCAGACGTATCCGCGAGACCCTCGTAACATCGCCCGCAAAGCCGAAAACTACATGCTGTCCACCGGCATTGCCGATCGTGCTTTGTTCGGCGCGGAAGCCGAATTCTTCGTCTTTGACAGTGTTCAATTCGACCAGCGTGAACACGAAGGTTATTACTACATCGACAGTGTTGAAGGGCAATGGAATCGCGGCACGGCCGGCGTTGCACAGGGAGGCAATCAGATTCGTCATCGCGAGGGCTACTTGCCAATGCCGCCGGTCGATACGCTGCAGAACCTGCGTACTGATATTATGCTGCTGCTGGAAGACAGTGGCATCCAGACCGAAGGCCAACATCATGAAGTTGCGTCTGGTGGGCAATGCGAAGTTGATCTGCGAAACGATACACTGGTTCGGATGTCCGACAAACTTTTGCGACTCAAGTACATCGTCCGAAACGTTGCCGCTCAATACGGCAAGACGGCTACGTTTATGCCCAAGCCGCTTTGGAACGACAACGGTTCCGGGCTGCACATGACTCTGCAGCTTTGCAAGGACAATCACCCGTTATTCGCAGGTTCAGGATACGGCGGCCTCAGCGAACTGGCCATGTTTGCCATCGGAGGCATTCTGCAACACGCGTCCGCATTGCTGGCGTTTTGTTGTCCGACCACTAACAGTTACAAACGTCTGGCACCCGGCTTCGATGCTCCGGTCAATCTATCTTATAGCTATCGCAATCGCTCTGCCGCCATTCGCATTCCGGCAAACTCCGGCGAAGAATCACGTCGCCGATTTGAATTCCGCTGCCCCGACGCGGCCTGCAATCCCTATCTTGCGATGTCCGCCATCCTGATGGCAATGCT
>JAYVNW010000079.1:0-4292 GCA_043758225.1 Candidatus Kuenenia sp.
CCGATTCCGGGCGAAGCCATGCAGGCTCGAAATGTTAAAGATCCCTATCCACAGAACCTCAAAGATACTGTGGAGACGCGTCGGCGATCGATTTATATGTTTCACAAGCGAGTGGTCCAATATCCGCTGATGCTTGCCTTCGACGCTCCGGACGCGCAGGTAAGTTGCGGTCAGCGAGTCAACACGACGGTTGCTCCTCAGGCTTTGGCGATGTTGAACGATCCGTTTGTGCGATTGCGTTCTGAAGAATTTGCTCAGCGCTTGTCACGTCAAGCCGGCAGCGACAAAAACGCACAGATTCGTCTGGCATTTCAGATTGGACTGGCACGGCAGCCGAAGGATGATGAATTGTCGGTTGCGGATGCATTCTTATTGGAACAAGCCGACGCTCGGCGGTCGCAGGATACCAAACTGACCGAAGAGGCTGCGACGGCATTGGCACTGACAGACTTTTGCCAGATGCTGTTTTCGTTCAATGAGTTTATTTACGTTGATTGAATTTTATGAGATGGGATTCCAGTCCCGTCCTGACCTGGCAGCACCCGGACAAGTCTGAAGACGCGTCCTGCGAAATTGCGAATCGGATCTATGAACCCACGCCATCAACATTGCGGTCGTATCCAAAGCAGCAGCAATCGTCGCGACTTTTTGTCCCGCGCGGGCGCTGGATTTGGCATGCTTGCTCTCAGGGACATTCTTCGCGGCAACAATCTGCTGGCGAATGATGATGTGGCTCCAGCAAGTAATCCTCCGGCACCGCACGAAGGACATTTTCCAGCAAAGGCCAAGTCTGTGATCTGGCTCTTCATGGAAGGCGCGCCGAGCGCTGTGGATATGTTTGATCCAAAGCCTGAACTTACAAAACGCAACGGACAGAAGATTGATATCGACGTCTTCAACGGTAACCCGGGGCCGTTAATGCAGTCTCCGTTCTCTTTCAAGCAATACGGCGAGTCCGGAGCGTGGTTTTGTGAACACTATCAAAACGTTGCAAAGCATGCCGACGACTTTGCATTCGTCAAATCTTTCTACAGCGAATCAAATGATCACGTTCCAGCCCTGTATCAGATCAACACCGGGATTCCTCGTCCCGGATTTCCCAGCGCTGGAGCGTGGGTGACTTATGGGCTTGGTTCGGAAAATAATAGTTTGCCGGGATTTGTCGTTCTTGGAAACAATCAGGGAGTCAAAGGCGGCAACCTCAACTGGAGTTCTGGCTTCCTGCCGACAACATTTCAGGGCACGCTTTTCCGACCTTCCGGCACGCCGGTAATCAATCTCAATCGGCCCGGGAATGTCACTCGGGAAGATCAGCGACGACAGCTTGACCTGCTCGCCGCGATAAACACGAAGCACATGGAAACACATCCGGGAGAGTCCGAGTTATTAGGCCGGATTGAAAGCTTCGAACTCGCCTATCGAATGCAGATGGAAGCCACTGAGCTGGTGGATTTCAGTTCGGAAACGGCGGAAACACGTAAGGCGTATGGCGTCGATGAAAATGAAACGCGGTCGTTTGGTTCGAAGTGCCTGATGGCTCGCCGACTTGTTGAACGCGGCGTACGGTTTGTGCAGGTCTACAGCGACGGCGAATGGGATGCTCACAGCGACGTCAACGGCAATCATCGCGGCCACTGCCGCGCGACGGACAGACCGATTGATGCATTGTTGACGGATCTGAAGCAGACGGGACTCATCGACAGCACGCTCGTCATCTGGGGCGGTGAGTTCGGCCGCATGCCAGTGTCACAAGGCAACGGCGGACGAGATCACAATCCGCAGGGATTCGGAATGTTCATGGCAGGCGCCGGAATTCGAAAAGGCACCAGTTACGGGGAACTTGACGAAATCGGCTACCGTGCGGTTACGGACCGTGCGACCGTACATGACCTGCACGCGACTATGCTGCACCTGCTTGGCGTCGATCACAAACAGCTAACCTACTTCCACAACGGGCGCCGCTATCGACTTACCGATGTTGCTGGCGAAGTGCTGCACAAGATCCTGAGCTAAACTAACGCATCGGGCTGGCGGGGCCACCAATACGAAGTCGGCAAAGATAAATGCCGAATACGTATAACAGCAAAAGTGGCACCATCATCAGAATCATGCTCCAGGGATCCGGCGACGTCGTCAGCACCATGGATGCCACAGAAATCGCCAGAAAAGCCATTCTCCAGTTCTTGCGGTATGTTTCCTCGGTACACACACCAATCCGTTCCAGAAACACCATGACCATTGGCAATTGAAAACTGATGCCGAACATGAGTGGCATCAGCATCGCCATACTGATGTATTCTGACAATCGCGGTGAGAAGCCGATCCCCAGCCATTTATTGAAGCCGATCAAAAAATCCAGCATCAGCGGGAACGCATAGAAGTAGCCGGACAATGCTCCCATCACAAACAGGCCGATGCTCAGTGGCAGATAAACATGCACATACTTGCGTTCGTGCGGATACAGTCCGGCAGCGATGAATAACCACAACTGATAGAAGACCCACGGAGAAGCCAGCAGCAACCCAGCAAAGAAGCAGACCTTCATGTACGACATGAAGCCTTCTTCCATTCGCAGAGTCGTCAGCTTGTTGGAATCATCAACAACCTTGCGAAGCTGTGCAAATTCCGGGGCTGTGAGTGTGAAAGTTACTGTGTCATCAGAAGAATCACCTTCCACGACCGGTGTGGAATCACCCAGAGCTTTCCTTAACTCAGACTTCGGCATCCCAACGCGCAGTTGATCCGGACGCAGTTCGTCCGGATTTACAATGACCTCTTCCGGCTTGACTTCTTTTGCGACAAACCAGCCCTTGAGATAGGAATAGAAGCTCTCCTTTGGCACATCGATCGTAATGTTTTCCATACCGCTGGCCCGCATGGCGTTTTCTACGGGCGTTCGCAGCCAGTAAAAAATTTTGTCGCCGAAGAACAGCGTGACGGAAACGGCGATCGCAATTCCGAGGACAGCCCGAAACACATGGACGCGGAGCACTTCCAGGTGCTCGCCAAAGGTCATCGTGGTATCGTCAAACAGATCTCGCGATCGAGCCATTGCGTTTCTCAGGATTCTTGAAATACGATTTCAGGAGTGAACTTTTCAGAGTGTCGTTGCATCGCCGAAATCTCACGAATCCGACGATGGTGTGATTTGCCGGATGATGGGCTACTTTTGCGTCAATGCGCGGAAACGTTTCAGCAGATCTTTCGTAATCGGACCAGGTGTGCCCGATCCGATCTTTCGGCCGTCCAGACTTATCACGGCGATTACTTCGGCAGCGGTTCCGGTAAGAAAACATTCATCGGCCGTGAAGATGTCATGGCGCGTCAGCACGCATTCCTGAACTGTCACACCGGCTTCAACGGCCAGTTTCATCACAGCATTGCGAGTGATGCCTTCGAGGATACCAGCATCCGACTGCGGAGTCTTAAGCACACCGTGTTTGATAATGAAGATGTTGTCGCCGGTACATTCAGCCACTTCGCCGTTGTGGTTGAGCATTAACGCTTCAACGGTCCCGGCGTCAGTACCTTCAATCTTCGCCATGATGTTGTTGAGATAATTCAGCGATTTAATGCGCGGGCTGAGCGCACCTGGATGGTTACGAATGGTCGCAGCGGTCACCAGTTTCATGCCGGTTTCATAGAGTTCCGCTGGATAAAGTGAAATGGTGTCCGCGATGACAATCACCTGCGGGTTACTCGTACGACGAATGTCCAGACCGAGCGAACCCGAACCACGCGTCACGACAAGACGGACATAACCATCGGCAATTTCGTTGGCTTTGACGGTATCTTCGACGGTCTTCATCATCTCAGGAGGAGGCATCGGAATCTCAAGGCGAATCGCAAGCGCACTTTCATAAAGACGATCGATGTGCTCCTTCAGCAGAAAAACCTTACCGCCGTAGACTCGAATGCCTTCGAAGATCCCATCACCGTAAAGCAGTCCATGATCGAATACACTAACAGTTGCCTGTTCTGCCGGAACCAGCTTTCCAGCGACATAAACCTTGCGAGACATGAAAACGCCCGTTATTTGAGTGTATTGTTAAAATTAGATTCTGAACTTTTGGTCTTACTCATGGACTGACAACCCCGTAAAACTTAAACGCGCGTTCCTACGGATTTCTCAGCCTGAGTTTCCAGATTTTGACGGATCGGCCACGAGTGTGTTGATTGCCACAGTGGTCTCCCAGTGTAGCGAGATTTCGGACCGTTGAGAGTCCACGGTACCGGCGAATCTCACCCACGGCGTCTTTCGACCCACAAAAACTGCCGCGAGTTCACCTGAG
>JAYVNW010000080.1:0-3557 GCA_043758225.1 Candidatus Kuenenia sp.
GACGACCACCCCGTGCCCGAGTATGCGTTCTCCGTCACCACCGATCGCATCGCTTTTGCCATAGACCACGATGTCCACAATCGCCGACCTCCAGCGGACTTGGTCAGCCGCTGTGTTGTCTGGCCGCGTTGAACGCACGATCGGCTGGGCGTTGACCGTGTTGACATTCTCCACGGAGGCGTAGATCGACGTGACGTAGTACCCTTCTTGATAGAGGGGGTCATCGCTGTCGTATTTGATAAACATGAAATGCTCGCCGGGTTGAGTTCTAAGCGTCCATTCATTTGGTCCGCTGGGGCTCATTGTGACCTCTCGTCCATCGATCGACACACTTTGCACGATCTCACCAGCGGGGCAACGGATCACCACCGTCGCCTGCGGGGCGGAAATCTTCGCCAGCCAAGGCACGATCAACGCGACCGCGAACCCCAGTGCCGACAACAAGCCGAGTCCGAGTAACCCCACGAACATCCAAGCGAGGACACTCCACGGGGAGCGGGGTTGTGCGGTGGCCAGTGGTGCTCCAGTGGCGGCCTGTGGTCGCGTCTGAATGAACGCCCACGGCATCAGCTTGGTCAGTAACCAGAAGATGGCAATCGCCAGTGGAAAAACGAACAGCCCCGCGTTGTTTCGCAAGTAGTTCTCGATGTCCATCGCAAGACCAGAACGTGGATAGCCAACGATCATCCAGACGCGAAGATTGGCTCCCACGAACAGGGCAATCACACTCGCCAGACTCGATTTCCAATTGATCCATGTCCAGCCGAGCTTAAGTCCCATTTTGGCCCAGGACAATCCGGCCCAAGCGAGAACTGTCCAGACTGGCAACCAGATCATGAATGTGTAGCGGTTCTGGCCGACCGCAAACCCGAATATCACGGACGCCAGCATCACCGTTGGCAACCAGTGTTGCCAGCGAGCGAAATCAAGGAGTCGATCCGCGTGCCCCTTTTCGCTGCGAAGGGAACTCATCACCTCGTGAGTTGCTGGAGCAACAGGGTGAGCTTGATTGAGAACCATCGCCCGGGATTCCAATACCTCGACCACCTCCCCCGCCGTCTGCACTCGCAGCTCCGCCTGCTTCTCCAGCAATCGATGCACCAGTTCGCACAGCCATTCGGGGATGTTTGGATTGATTTGAGCCACCGGGCGCGGATTCACCTCACAGACTTTTTTCATTACTGCCAGCATGTTGTCCGCACGGAACGGACTGACTCCGGTACACATCGTGTACATCACGCAGCCAAGGCTGAACAAGTCGCTGCGTTGATCAACGATTTCGCCGCGAGCCTGTTCAGGCGACATGCACTGTGGCGTACCGAGAATTTCACCGGTATGAGTGATACCACCATCTGATGTCGTGCGAGCGAGTCCAAAGTCTGTGATCTTGACTCGCTCGACGCCGTTCTCCAGAAGAATATTTGCCGGCTTGATGTCGCGATGAATCAATCCTCGCTTGTGAGCCGCTGTCAGCCCTTCCGCCACCTGCCTTGAGATGCGGACGATCTCTTCAACTTTCAAAGCCCCAACTCGCTTGATCTTGTCCTGCAGAGTCTGCCCCACAATGCATTCCATCACCAGAAATGGCAACGTCGTTCGTTCGGTACCGAGTGACGCTTCTTCCGTCCCTTCGACGGCAAAAAATGTCACGACATGCGGATGACTGATCGCAGCCGCTGCGCGAGCCTCGCGGAGGAATCTCTGTCGCGCGGATGGAAGCCGCGCGAGCTCCGGAGCCAGTGCCTTTACAGCAACGATCCGCTGCAGTTTCGGATCGTGAGCCCGGAAAACGACCCCCATGCCGCCGCGACCAATCTCTTCAAGGATCTCGTACGGCCCAAGTTTGCCGAGTGTTCCAGGCAATTCGCACGGAGCTAAATACTGCCCAATCGGAGTTGGCTCCGAAGCAACTGCAGGCTTCTGAAGGAAGTCGCCCGCCTGTTCGTAAGCAATCAGCAACGCGTCAACCCGCTGCCTTTGCGTTTGGTCCGAGCACTGTGCGTTGAGAAACGCCTCCCGCTCCGTGCCAGTTTTGCTTATCGCGACAAGAAAAATACCCTCAACCGACAGTGGATCGACGCTTCCCAAATTGGCAGGGTCGATGGTCATGGGATCGGGCTCCAGAAACTCGGAATCGTGCATGGTAGACAACGGCAATCTCCAGAAAAAATGGACTTCTCAAGGAGATGCGTTAAATGACTCCAGCGCGCCTCAGGGTATTTCGCAAGTTTTTACACAACGTGATCCGGCGCAAGATTGCACGGCACTTTTGAGACGCCACTTTCGATCTGGATGGTGGCGTGACCGATATTGAATTGCTGACGTAAATCATCGCTGATCTCAGCCAGCCAGTCATCATCTACAATGGCCTCCGGCTTCACAATATGAACGGTCAACGCTGTTTCGGTCGTACTAATCGCCCAGATGTGAAGGTCGTGAATCTCAACAACCCCAGGCAATCGGCCTAGAAATGATCGCACTGCGGGCAGATCGATTTGTTCGGGAACAGCGTCCAGCGATAGATCCAGTGACTGACGCAGAAGACGCCAGGTGGCAATACTAATAGCGGCCGCAATACCCAAACTGAGTGCCGGATCGATCCATCCCCAGGACGTGATCGCAATCATGAATGCGCCAAGAACGACTCCCAACGAAATCGCAGCATCCGCCGCCATGTGCAGATATGCGCCGCGAATATTGAGGTCATGTTCTTTCCCACCCAAAAATAGTAGCGCGGTGGCTGTGTTGATGATGATGCCAATAAACGCCACAATCATGACAGTGCCGGTAGCAACTACGTCCGGATGAAACAGTCGACCAATGGCTTCCCATGCAATGGCACCAATTGCGATCAGTAGAATCAGCGCGTTCAGTAATGCGGCCAGAATGGATGAACGCCGAAATCCGTAAGTTCGTCGTGCCGATGGCAGTCGATTACCTAAAACGCTGGCTCCCCACGCCAGTAGCAATCCGAGGACATCACTGAAATTGTGTCCTGCGTCGGCCAGCAATGCCAGGGAATTGGCGAAGAGCCCGAAGATGATTTCCACGACTACAAACGCCAGGTTGAGCGTCACACCAATCGCGAACGCTCGGTTGTAGTTGAGTTCCCCATGATGGTGATGCCCGTGAACATGATGGGACTCGTCAACATGACGCGGTTCATGAACATGGCAGTCTTCGTGATCACGGTCATGATCATGCGTCATTTCGGAAATCGCCTTCAGTGAATACTTCCATCGGTCCGTCCGCCACCTTAAGGATCTCTCGATCAATCAGTGTCCTATAGTGGCCTTTCGCTCTGCGAAAGAACGCTACTTTTGCGGAGCGAAAGGCGACAATTATTTTTCGAGCGATACTTGGTTGATGTGAGTTGGATCATACGAGACTGCATCTTCCACCAGATTCATGTTTTTGGATAGATTGGCCGCGATCAAAAAGTTGCAGACTGAAAAGGTGGCACTTGGGGCTCACTTCACGTATTGTCCGCCGTCCGTATGCACGACACATCGCGCCATCTCAACTTAATGTATTTCCCACATTAAACAAAAGCAGCA
>JAYVNW010000081.1:0-3671 GCA_043758225.1 Candidatus Kuenenia sp.
CAGCGAAAATGGTGCATTGCATGCGGAAAAATACTTCTACACGGTATGGGATGATTTCCACGCCACACGACCGTCGGCTCGCTGGCGACATCTGACGTCACTGGCTCGAGTCACCGCCAGCGAATTCGGCAGTCCAGCTCCCGGTCAGGCCGAAGCAAGAGAGTTGCTTGGCGTTTGATCAGGAATCCATCCATTCGCCATGACCGCAGAAGATTGTCTTCGCTGATCGTTACCAGGTATCGGCCGCAGTGGATTCATCGACGCTACCCGGGGTTGGCTCACGCAGAAAACGGTAACCGGTGCCTCGAATCGACAGCAGATGCTTTGGCGACGATGGGTCCTGTTCAATCATCCGCCGCAGTCGCATGACGAAGTTATCGATTGAACGACTTGAAATGTCGGCCGAATCTTTCCAGACATCCGATTGCAGCCGTGCGCGTGACAGCACCGAACCATCATGTTCCAGAAAATATCGCAGCAACTCCTGTTCGCGCGTTGTCAACGAATGGACTTCGCTATTGCGTCGGAGTTCGAATCGTCCGAAATCGACTGTCACATCGCTGAAACGCACAATGTCTTCTGTTGGTCGCACCGATCGTCGTTCAAGCGTGCGGCGGCGTCTGTTAAGCAGATTATTGACGCGGCTTAAAAGCTCCGGCAGCGAGAACGGCTTCGTCATGTACTGATCAACGCCGACGTCAAATGCCTGTACTTTGTCTTCCGACAGTGTGCGTGCTGTCAGTGCCATGATTGGAATTTCGGTATCCAGACGGCGAAGTGTGCGACAGATTTCGTAACCGCTCATTTGAGGCAGCATCAAGTCCAGAACGACAAGATCGATTGGCGGCTGAGCGGATTCGTAGATCTCCAGAGCGGCTGGACCGTCACCAGCAAGGTCCACCTGATGCCCTTCGCGTTCGAAGTTGAAACGCAGTCCGCGAGCGATCGCATCTTCGTCTTCGACAACCAGAATTCTCACGGCGCGTTCTCCTTTGCTGACAGTGCCAGTTCAGAAACCCGCTGACGAGCGTCGCGATTTTCTGATTCCGGGACTTCAAGTTGACGACCTGGCAAGGTAATTTCGAAGACACTGCCGGTGCCGGATTGCACATCCGCGACAGCAACGCTGCCTTTCAGAAATCCTACCAAAGTGCGCACAATATAGAGTCCAAGACCAGTGCCGGTCTTTGTTCTTTGGAGTTCGTCGCTGCCTCGAAAAAACAGTTGAAATATTCGGCGACGATTTTCAGCGGGCACGCCTGGCCCGTTGTCGCTCACGCGCACAACGACTCGATCGCGACCACGGGCAAACGCATGAACTGTCACCTTTGGTGGATTGCCACCATATTTCACCGCATTGTCCAGCAGGTTGCCAAAAATCATTTCCAGTAATATGCGACGTGATGTTAATGCCAACGGGAGAATCTCAAAATGAAAGACTTCGGAAATCTCCTGTTTATGATGCAGGCAGGCGGCCTCCGCGCAGGAACGTAGAAGATCCCCGAGCAAAACTGTTTCCGGTTCATTCTGATGCCCGATCGCATCCAGCCGAGCAACCTCCAGTAATTGATTAATCAATCCATCCAATCGCGCCAGCTCGGAATTCATTGTTGCGTAGAATTCCTGGCGATCTTTTTGTTCCGGCTCGCGAAGTATCAGCGTATCAAGATACAGGCGAAGTGCCGCGATAGGCGTCTTAAGTTCGTGTGTGACGCTGTCCACGAAGTTGGACTGTCTGCGATTGAGCTGAATTTCTTTGATCGTCAAAAAAGAATACAGCGACATTCCGAACAGGCTGATCCCGAGGGCCACTGATCCGAGTGTCAATGCCAGCCACAATTTTTGCTGCCCAAGTTGAACGATCAGCACCACCATCAATGCAATGTTGATCGTCATCAATACAACGCTGCTCCAGATGGGCAGGCTGAGATGTCGGCGTTTGCGTCGAAAGTTGGCCACATTCGTGCCTCGAAAGTAACTCACAATGTCCGATCCGCTGGCTGTCTTATTATACCAAGGCAGGCCGCATATACCGCAATGCAGTTCGAAAAATCATTGCCATGCAAAACTGTGTTCAACATTCGAACGGAGTCACAGGCTGTGGTGGCCACCAGTCTTCGATATTCAGCAATCGAAGCATCTGCTCGCGAAGATTCTGCATGATGGCATCGCCACCGCGAGTTTTCCTTTGAGTAGGATCAATTTCAATGGCTTTGCCAATCCTGAACTCAACACGCCAGGCTGGATGAACAGTCACATGGTCGGTCAAGTCTTCTTCCAGTCGCTGCACAGTTTCCACAATGCGTTCCGGAGTCAGATGGCCTCGTACGCCTTCATCCAGATAACCTTCCGGATACATTGATAAAGTTTGAGCGTAATAGCAATCGGTTAGCTGTCTCCAGCGAGACGTGCGTTCTTCCGCCGTGAGAGTGCCTTTCAGTAAGTCGGCCAGAATCACCGATCGAAGGTCTTTCACTCGAACAATCACGTCGCCAACTCGAGCGCCATCCAGCCACTGCTTTTCGATCGGATGCAACATCGCATTGATCAGGCCGGCGATTCTGCCTCGCACAGTACCGGATTGCGTTACACCCAGCACTTCAATTTCTCGTGCCGCCAGTAATGCCATCGCCAGTCGCCCGATGCGATCGATCGTCGATAAATGTTCCTGAGTTTTCCAGAACGTGCGTTGTTCCAGTTTCGCAAGCACCGGGTCAGTCAGTTGAGCCAGATCCGCCTGCAATCGATATCGAATGCCAATCGGATGGATGACGACTTTCTTGCCGGGATGAATTTCCGCACGTTTTTTTGCAGCCACTCGAGCGATAAAGGAAACGCCATCCATCAACGCATTCAAGCGGTCATTCGTGCGGGAGATCACCCCTTCCGGAAATACGACCAGCGGACGTTCCGCATTCGCAACAATGCGCACCGAAGCATCCAACGCCTGGCGGTCCATGCCTTCTCGATAAATACTGAATCCACCCAGCCGACGAACTACAAACGCCTCAAGACGACTTTGTTTGAAGATGTGCCAGCTGGCCATTGAGAAGACATGACTTGGAATCGCTCGACACAGCATTCCAATGAGCATCGGGTCGGAATCGCGAGAGTGGTTTGGACACAGCAGAATCCCGTGGCCGGCTTTTATGGATTCTCGAACGTGCTCCAAACCTTCGTAAGTACACTTGACGATGCCGTGCGTGTTTCGCAAATAGGGTTTCAGCCAGAGCCGAAACATCC
This sequence comes from Candidatus Kuenenia sp., assembly GCA_043758225.1. Classification (GTDB taxonomy): domain Bacteria; phylum Planctomycetota; class Planctomycetia; order Planctomycetales; family Planctomycetaceae; genus SXXK01. The sequence goes on from JAYVNW010000081.1 coordinate 3,244, forward strand.
ACGACAGCCAGCGACCGCGATAGGGGGAAACAAATTTGTAGGGCTCTTCAACAACAACTTTGTGCATCGTGCGGGAGCCGTCTGTGTAAGGCTTAAAACCTTGGTTGTAATCACCTGGTCACAGAAAGACAAGTCTCGCAAACGACACCAATAATTCTTTTTGAAAGCGATTCTCGGCCATTGCCACTTCGGAAATTTACAATTCTTCGCGCGGGCAGAATTGAGGGCGTTGACTTGTAGCTGAATTCGTGAGAATTCGGTCAACAAGCCGGCCCGCGTCCGAAGTCTTACGAATCCAGCTGTTATGGAAGGACCAGTCAAGTGTTGTCCGTGAAATGGGGAAAAGATTTCGCACAGTTCGATGATTACATGGCTTTTTGACGATGGCAGCAGGGGGCGTCGGCGGAGTGGAACGACTGTTGATCAGA
>JAYVNW010000082.1:0-6274 GCA_043758225.1 Candidatus Kuenenia sp.
AGTTCAACCGAAGGCGGAATAACGGATTACCGAGTTACCTGGGGATTGTATGTTCTGGCTGTGCTTGAGCTTTGCAGTGTTAATTGATCAGCAGTTGCATGAGGCTGTTGCTTCTGACGTTGTAGATTTTGACACACAGATCATGCCCATTCTCACTAAGTCCGGATGCAATTCAGGGGCCTGTCATGGAGCAGCGGCGGGGCGTGGTGGGTTTCATTTGTCGCTGTACGGAAGTCGTCCGCGTGGCGATTTTTCTGAAATCACTATGGCACTTGAAGGTCGGCGGATCGATCGGCGAAAAAGTGAATTGAGTCTGCTGCTGCGGAAACCAACTGAACAGCTCAGTCACGAAGGCAGTACACGACTGGAACTTGATGGTCTCGACTACAAAACCGTGCAACGATGGATTGACCAGGGTAGTCGGCGCACGGAGTCTCGGCGATTGGCGGAATTCACACTTGAAAGTCAGGCGATCGATCGTGGTGAAAGCAGCAACAGTGAAACGCGATCTTTCCAACTCAACGCAATCGCGAAGTTCAACGATGACTCAGTGGTCGATGTGTTGCCATGGACCGTTCTAACACCTAACGATCCAAGCGGTCTCAGCATCGACGAGCATGGTGTTGCCGAATTGTTGCGGCCGGGACGACATTTGATCATGGCTCGGTATCTGGACCAGGTGCGGCCGTTGGAACTGCTCGTTCCGTGGCCAGGCAATGATACGCCATCAACAACTGCCGACGTGGCAAAAACATCCACAGGCATCGATGCTTTCATAGATCTGCGACTGGAAGCATTGGGACTGGTGGCAAAACCAATAATCGACGACGCTGGTTTCATACGTCGACTGACACTGGATCTGACCGGTCATCTTCCGAGTCCATCGGCTGTTGAGCAATTCATTGAAACTGCAGCCACGGACAAAAGGTCGGAACTGGTAGACCATCTTTTGCAGTCGGACGAATTCTGTGACTTCTGGACATATCGCCTGTCGCTGCTGCTGCGAGTCCCGCAGGCAAAAGGCAATCCTGCTGCCGCGAAAGTCTATTATGACTGGCTGCACGATTGTGTTCGTCGGGATGTGCCGCTGAACGAAGTCGCTGAGCAGCTCTTGATGGCTGCCGGATCAGCAAGCGAATCCGGTCCTGCGAATTTCTACAATGTTGCAGGCGACGCACGTGGACAGGCGGAATTCGTCAGTCAGATTTTTATGGGTGTCCGCCTGCAATGTGCCAACTGCCACGATCATCCGCTCGATGCCTGGACTCAGGATGATTACCACGGACTGGCGGCGATCTTTGCTCGCATGAAGCGCGGTGCCGTGGTTCGCGAATCGACGACCGGTGGAGTGATTCATCCGGGCACCGGCGAACCTGCAGTTGCGAAGATTCCGGGACGTGAACTTTTGTCGTCGGAGGCAAACTACAGAGCGGAATTCACGAAATGGTTGACGTCGGATGAAAACACCTACTTTAGAAAAACCATGGCAAACCGCGTTTGGAGTCATTTGATGGGCCGAGGTCTCGTAGACCCCGTCGATGATCTGCGCGTCACGAATCCGGCGACTCATCCGGAATTGCTCAATTGGTTGGCCAAAGATCTCACCAGTCATGAATTCAGGTTGAGACACATGATACGCAGAATCTGCACCAGTGATGTCTATGCACGAGGAGCGATTTCGAATTCCGATCCCGCAACAACGGCCGAGTTCTATGTGGCCGCAGTGCTCAAACCAATGTCGCCGGAAGTTTTTCTGGATGCTGTTGCTGATGTCACGGGCGTGTCTTCAACAGATTTTGCGAATGACCGAGCGGTCTCGTTTTCCGGATTGGTGAATGCATCGGAGCCACTGGATTTGTTGGGGCGTTGCCCGGAAGCGTGCGAATCGTCAACCGTCGATCGCACGGATCTGGCTGTCCAGTTGCAATTGCTGAATGGTGAGGTGCTGAATGCTCGATTGTCGGCGGACAATGGTACACTGATGAAAGCGGTGAAGTCCGGTCAGGCTGCGGAATCGCTGATTCACGATTTCTATGTGCGCGCGTTTTCGCGGCCACCGCGTGATTCTGAATTGACATATTGGAAGAGCCAATTTTCAGAGGACGCTGATTCTTCGCACTTTGCAGACATCGCACAGGATTTTGTCTGGAGTTTACTCAACAGTGAAGAGTTCTGTACCAATCATTAGGGATCGTCGCCTTTCGCTCTGCGAAAGTAGCGAGTCGCACTGGACGGGCTGTGGTTCGCGCTAGTTTCGCGGAGCGAAAGGCGACTCAAAGCAAGCGATGTCGGCTCAGAGACCAGGAAAGAAGGCCGTGGATACATGATTGCAACACCACATAATCGATGCGATGAGCTTAGCCGCCGTGGAGTCCTGCGACTCGGGCAATTGACAGGACTTGGCATCGGCCTGTCTCAGCTGAACGTCGTGAATGCGGGATCCGTTGACGCTCAATTTTCTGCTAAATCGTGCATTCTGATCTGGCTTGACGGCGGTCCCAGTCATCTGGAAACCTTCGACCTGAAGCCTAACGCGGCGAAAGAAGTACGCGGACCACTTGAAGCCATTGCGACAGCAGTGCCGGGACTCTACATCAGCGAATGCATGCCGCAGACCGCGCAGAGAATAAATGACATTGCGGTGATTCGATCGATGACTTCGCCGCTTGGAGAGCATAACCTTGGGACGCATTATCTGCTGACTGGTTACCGCCCAACGCCCGTGCTGCAGTATCCGTCGTTTCATGCAGTGGCGAATCAACGGCTGCAATCGAAGGTGTCCAATCTGCCGAACAATGTGGCGATTCCGGATTATCGTGTCGGCGGAGCGAAGTTCAGCGGCGCTGGATTTCTGCCAAGTGAGTTTGGTCCATTTTCGTTAGGTGCGGATCCTGCAAAGACAGACTTCCGCGTGCGAGACCTGGACCTCGCAGTAAATCTGACGCTGGAACGCATTGATCGTCGGCGAGCTTTCGCGGATCAGTTGGCACGTTGGAATTCTGGCGATACAGCGACAGACATGGATCAGGCCTTCCGCATGGTCACGTCGCGGGAAGCTGCGTCAGCATTTCGCCTGGAAGAAGAGTCAGCGGAAGCCCGCCAGCGATATGGTTCCAGAACTGTCGGTCAAAGTTGCCTGCTGGCCAGACGATTGGTCGAACGTGGAGTTCGATTTGTGACAGTCAATCATCACGGCTGGGACACGCACGACAGTCTTTATACTCGACTGAAAGAAGGTTACACGGGCGCAAAAATCGGCGTCGGCCTGATTCCTTCTCTGGACTTGGCATTGTCCGCGCTGATCGATGATCTGCGTGACCGGCGTTTGCTCGACGAAACATTGATTGTGGTGATGGGCGAATTCGGACGCACACCAAAAATCAACACCGCTGGCGGTCGAGACCACTGGCCGCGCGTCTTTAGCGTAGCTCTGGCGGGCGGCGGAGTTCGCGGTGGGCAGGTGATCGGTGCCAGTGATGCCACTGGCGAGTCCCCGGCGGATCGACCAGTCACGCCAGCAGATCTGATTTGCACTATCTACACTTTACTGGGTCTTGATCCGGCCAGCCAGCTGCAAACAGATACTGGTCGGCCTGTGCGTCTGTCGGCTGACGATGCACGCGTGATTCAGGAACTCTTGTCATGATGAATCAGATTGGCCCTGAAATAACTTCTGTAGTTCGCCGTAGGATGGACGTCCAGTCCGTCCAAAAACTGGCGGACTGGAAGTCCATCATACATTTTGCAAACCCACTGATTGTTTCGGGACAATTACTGTGCATCGTGTTCAGTATACAATCGGCAAACGCAGATGATCGCGACGGCGCACTGCCGCCAATTACTTGCATCGCAATTACCTCTGACGGACTTACCGCGATCGACGGCTCACAATCCGGCGTTCGCATTCGAAGGTGGAGCAATTTGACCGTCGAGTACACCGTGAAAGTGCCGTGTCGCAACGTACACGATGTTGTGTTGTCACGCGATGAATCGAAGCTTGCCATTGTCGGCGGCAACCCGGGCGAATCGGCATGGGTCGGATTGTATTCATGGCCATCGCGCGAGTTGCTCTGGTCGCAATCGTTGTCGGATGACATCGCTTACGCAGCGAGTTTCAGTCCTTCAGGCCGTGCTCTGGCTGTCGCGTGTCATGATCATGCCGTGGTCCTGTTGGATAGTCAATCGGGGGACACGAAAAGTGTATTGATGGGTCATTCACGGCCAGTCACGGCACTCACATTCGTCAGCAACGATGTCTCGCTTGTCAGCTGCGGGATTGACCAGTCAATTCGTATCTGGAACTGTGAACAAGGCACTTTCGTTCGCTCGCTGACGAATCACACTCAGCCAATAACTTGTCTGGCGAAACGTCCCCACACCGGCGAAGCGTTAGCCATGATCGCCACGGGCAGCGAAGATAAGACAGTGAGACTTTGGCAGCCCACGATCGGCCGTATGGTCAGATTTCAGCGTTTGACGTCAGCCGTCACATCGCTTGCATGGACAAAGGATGGAAACTCAATCATCGTCGGATGCCAGGATGGACGCATTCGAATTGTTCAGGCAGACACGCTGCAGACGATCGAACATCCTGCAGCGAGCAACAGATGGATCACGGCCATCGCTGTGCATCCCACGGAAAGCTTGATCCTGGCAGGGGACGGCGACGGGAATATCGTGAAACTGCCGCTCTGATTATTTCGAATCTTCCTGGATTGACGGCGGATATTTCTCCGCACAATGCTTCGCTTACAGTTAAACGCAGCCTGTCCGCAGCCAGAAAGTACATTCAGAGGGTTGGATTCCATCGATAGTTTTGCTCCAGCGCTTTGATAGAAATCGATCTCAGCCATGACCACGCGAATTCTTTATGTGACTCATCGAGTTCCCTATCCGCCGGATCGTGGAGACAGAATTCGAACATGGAACATCTTGAAATTCCTGGCGGGGCGAGCGTCGGTTGATCTGGCCTGCCTCGCCGATGAACCTGCTTCAGAAGACACGTTGAAAGTACTTCGCGGTGTGACCAATCAGTTGGCCGTCATTCCACACGCTGGCCGTGGTCGCTACGTTCGCGGTGCAATATCAATGTTGTCTGGCAAGACTGTGACCGAGGGATTGTTCGACTCACCGGCATTGAAGGAAAAGCTTCGTGAATGGAGTCGTCATACGAAATATGACGCCGTTCTGGCGTCGTCGTCGGGAGTTGCTCGTTATTTGTTTCCGCCATGCATTAGGCCAGATACCAAACGCTGGGTGGATCTGATTGACGTGGACAGCCAAAAGTGGCTCGACTATGCGAAGGCGGCCAAGTTTCCGATGTCGTTAGTTTATGGAACTGAAGGTCGGCGACTTCGAAAGGTCGAATGCGGGCTGGCTGAGACCTGCGAACGGCTTTTGGTTGTCAGCGAAGCAGAACGCGAATTGTTTCGAGCTTTCTGTCCCACAAATCGGATTGAGGCTGTCAGCAACGGAGTCGATTATGAATACTTCGCGCCGCAATCAGACACGCAGTCCGAACCTCATTCCTGCGCCTTTGTGGGTGTGATGAATTACAAGCCAAATGCTGATGGAGCGATCTGGTTCGCTCAAAACGTCTGGCCGGGACTTCGGCAACGAAATCCTGATGCGAAATTCTATGTTGTCGGTAAATCGCCGACTCCGGAAGTTCAGGCTCTGAATGCAATCGCGGGAATTCAGGTGACTGGATCTGTGCCAGACGTGCGTCCGTGGCTGATGCGTGCAACGTGCACCGTTGTGCCATTGCAGATCGCGCGTGGCGTCCAGAACAAAGTTCTGGAAGCGATGGCCTGCGGTCGGCCGGTCATCTGTTCGCCGGAACCTCTCAGAGGCCTGGCCGCAGAACCCGGCGTGCATTTACTGCGAGCTGATACAGCAGACGATTGGATTGCATCGCTCAGTCGAGTTTTTGACGACAAACAATTGCAGCAAACTCTCGGCGCGGCCGGGATGAAATGTGTGCAGCAGAATTACTCGTGGAATACTGCATTGGCGTTGCTGAACGAGCTGTAGAAACGCTGCAAAAATCAAACATTCCTAATAGTGCCCGAATTCCCGGCCCGTAGCTGAATTCGTGAGAATTCGGTCAACAAGCCGGCCCGCGTCCGAAGTCTTACGAATCCAGCTGTTATGGAAGGACCAGTCAAGTGTTGTTCGTGAAATGGGGAAAAGATTTCGCACAGTTCGATGATTACATGGCTTTTTGACGATGGCAGCAGGGGGCGTCGGCGGAGTGGAACGACTGTTGATCAGA
>JAYVNW010000083.1:0-1904 GCA_043758225.1 Candidatus Kuenenia sp.
CCTTTTGACAAAGATAAGCGGTCGCAATTGTGCGACCGCTTTTTTTATGTTCACAAGAAGAACATGTCAAATTCTGATCCTACAGGGACTCCATTGCCCGATCACTGACATTGGATCATTGCAGTGGCTACATTGCCTCCTTCCGCTTTGGAAGGGCGAATATGTTCCGCTATGCCGCAACGATTTTTGTGAGTGCGTTCCTGCTGTTTCAGGTGCAACCGTTAATCGGTCGATTCATCCTGCCGTGGTTTGGCGGTGGGCCTTCGATCTGGACGAGCTGCATGTTGTTCTTTCAGATTCTGCTTTTGGGCGGATATCTGTACGCACATTTGATCAGCGTGATGCTGAAGCCCCGCATTCAGGTGATGACACATTTGAGTCTGCTGGCTATTTCGCTGGTATTCCTGCCGATTGCCCCGAGCGAATCGTGGAAGCCGGTTTCCGATCAATCGCCATTGCTGCAAATCCTTCTCCTGTTGCTGGCGACTGTTGGTATGCCATATTTTCTGCTGTCGTCAACCGGTCCATTGATGCAGAAGTGGTTCAGTCAGACATCGACGGGTCAGTCACCGTGGCGGCTGTATGCACTGTCGAATATCGGATCGCTGCTCGCTCTGCTGAGTTATCCGTTCGCGTTTGAGCCATGGCTCGCGTTGCGTCAGCAGGTTTGGTCGTGGTCGGCATTGTATACAGTCTATGTGGCATTGGCTGCCTGGTGCGGACTTCGCTATCTGCAGTATCAAGGGACGGCCGGGACGAAATCTATTTCCGATGTGAACCGGAGTTTGTCGTTTGATGCGTCTTCGGCTGTTACCGAAGACGCTTCGCCGGCGCGGCCGGGTTTCGGCACGATGATGCTTTGGCTGGCATTGGCGGCGTGCAGTTCTGCAATGCTGTTGGCAACGACAAATCAGCTTTGCATTGATGTCGCCACGGTGCCGTTTCTGTGGGTGTTGCCTTTAAGTCTGTATCTGATTTCTTTCATCATCTGCTTCGATCGTCCGCAGTGGTACGATCGCCGAGCCTTCGGCATTTTGCTGCTGGCCTGCAGTCCGTTTGCGTGCTGGATTCTTAACGAAGGAGCCGATGTCAATATCTCAAAGCAGGTGGTGATTTACGCCACGATCCTTTTCACATGCTGCATGACATGCCACGGAGAACTCGTCAGTTGTAAACCGCACGCAAAATATCTGACGCTGTTCTATGTTCTGATTGCTGCCGGCGGGGCTCTTGGTGGAGTTTTTGTTGCAATCGTCGCTCCTTACACCTTCCACGGATATTGGGAATATCACATCGGCCTGGTGGCTTGCTGTGCGGTGACGCTGATCGCATGGTGTTCACAGCGAGTCTGGCAAAGGCCACCATCGGCTGCGTTCTGGATTTGGGCAATGATTGTCGCCACCAATGTGACGCTCGTCGCATACTTTGTCTATCAGCCGCTGGAAGATGTCATTGACGCCAGGGACGAAACGATCCTCTTCGGAATCTATGGCGTGATTCAGTTCATTGGGCTGATCGTCACGGGCGCTGCTGAGCGTCGCTGGATGGGTTTGATTGCGACGTGGGCCGTTGTTTCCTCCCTGCTTTGTGCCTGGATGATCGGTTATGGAACGTGGCAATTTCCAGCTGCGATGAGTTCCACAATTCGTACGGTCATCATCGCATGTGCAGTCGCCTCGCCAATTGTTGCGACTGCATTTCTGTGGTGCGCTCATTGGATTGAGCGACCGCTACCTGGTACACTCGTGAGCCGATTTTATCTGTCAGGCACTTTGTATGTGTTGGTCATATCTGCCTGTGGCGCGCTGTGGTATTTCGAAAAGATCGAACGATGGCAGGCGGAGTCATTCTTCATGACAGCCGCTGCCGCATTGCTGATGGAATGGTCAGCGCGGGGCTTTCGC
>JAYVNW010000084.1:0-6323 GCA_043758225.1 Candidatus Kuenenia sp.
ATCAGGACGGGTCTGGAGACCCAATCTACGGGAAACAGAGATAACTGAACGAGACTGAAATGCAAACACGCCATCTACCACTTCTATGTTTCCTAACAATCGTTGCAAATTCCGCTTTCGCCGGACCGCCGATTGCCATCGACGCCATTCAGCGCGCAGAGCCAGTTGTATTCGACAAAGAAATACTCCCCATCCTGCGGAAGAACTGTGTGGCGTGTCACTCGCCCAGTGAGAAGCAGGGGGAACTCATCCTCGAATCGCCGCAGAGTATTCTCAAAGGCGGCGACAATGGCCCGGCGGTTATTGCGGGAAAGGGTGCCGATAGTTTGCTGTTGAAAATGGCGTCGCATCAGTTGGAGCCTGTCATGCCTCCGAAAGGAAATGATGTTGCCGCGACGAATCTGACATCGCAGGAACTTGGTTTGATCAAGCTCTGGATCGATCAAGGTGCTCGCGGAACAGGTGGCATTGATTCCATGTCGCCGAAGCATATGCGCACGCTTCCGCGCGGGATTGCCGCAGTCCAGGCCGTGACGCTGACTCAGGACGGACAATATGTGGCGTTCGGTCGAGGGAACCGGATTCTGCTGCATCACGTTCCCACCGGTCAACTCATCACGCAACTCACTGATCCTGCGCTGGCGGATTCATCTGGCGGAGCCCATCGCGATCTGGTGCAATCACTGACGTTCAATGTTGATGGGGACATGCTGGCGTCTGGCGGCTTTCGTGAAGTCAAATTGTGGCGACGTCCTAAAGACGTGCAGAAGCTGAACCTCGCAGCCGGAGGCCCGGCGACGGCCATGGCGGTAAGTCCCGATCGCAAGTGGATCGCAACGATCGGCCCAAACAACACCGTGCGATTGTTCAATGCAGCAGATGGTACCCCCGGACCAACCTTGACTGGCCACACAGATGTTGTGACCTCGCTGCGGTTTTCCGGCCATAGCGATCGTCTTGTCTCCGGTTCGCTCGACCAGTCCATTTGTGTCTGGAACATCACCGACTTTACTCTCGCCGGACGGATTGAAACGCCGACAGCGGTGGCTGCTGTTGAGCTCGTCCGCATTGAGAACTTGACCGAAGACGAGATGACACTTGAAGAACTGAAGAAAGCCGCGTTGGCTGCCACCGTTCCACCTACTGCACTGGCTGCGAATTCTGCGGATGGTAATACGCTGAGTCCATCGGCCGCAGAGACAGCTGCTGTAAATGCGGCGACTGTTGCGAAAATTGAAGCTGCGCCAAAGTATCATGAATGGATCGTCTCCGGCGGCGGAGACAATTTGTTGCGACTCTGGCAAATGCCAACCGCCGTCGCGCCAAAACTCGCATCCTCTCCCGTCAACATGGAACGCATGGTCTCCAGTCGCGATGGTCGATTGCTCGCGATGATCGATAATACTGGGACCGTGAAGGTGGTTGAATTGAGATGTGAAGCGATGCCAGTGACTGAACAGGAGGTCGCAGCGTGGAAAGTCGAAGGCGGTATCACGGCGTTCGCGTTCGTTCGCAAACCCGGATCACCGGAACCTGCGGCCGACAATTTGAAGGACTGCTACAATGTTCTGATCGGCGCAATCGACGGCAGCGTGCAGCTCTGGAGCCTCGCGGATCAAAAGAAGCTCGAAGCATGGCGTGGCGGCACGGCTGCCGTGCGATCGGTTGCGGGGAGCATCGACGGAACGATAGCAATCTCTGGTGGGGAAGACGGAGCAACGTTTCTCTGGAATATGAATCCACCGGCGGCAATTCCGATGGATGCCGGAACGGGCGAACAGGTCACAGTCACGGCGCTGAGTCCCACACGCAAACAGATTGCGAGTGTCGGTGTTACGGATGGCCAGCCGTCGATCATCATCCGCAGCACGGAAAGCAACAAGATCACGCACACGCTGAAGGGGCCTACCGGCACGATCCTTTCGCTGGCATTTTCCGGCGACGACGCGAGACTGGTCTCCGGCGGAGACGACAAGACCGTTCGTATCTGGGACCTGAGGAACCCTGGTCAGCCTGAACTCAAGAAAATTGACGGCTTGAGTGCAAACGTCACTGCAGTTGGAACGAACAGTGACGGAAGCCAGGCACTCGCAGGATTCGCCGACAACGCGTTGCGACTGTACAGCGTCGCGGATGGCATGGTCATCAAAGAGTTCGCGGGACACTCCGCCGCGCTGTATGCAGTCGGATTCTGGAATAGTCAGCCGTTTTCAGTAAGTCTCGACAATACCGTGCGATTCTGGAACGCGGCCGACGGCATGCAGGCTCGCGTGTTTAATCTGCCGAACGCTCTGACGTCGTTTGCTCTGTCGGCGGACACGCAGAGGATGGCAATCGGCGGAGCGGACAATCAGGTTCGCATTTATCAGACAGACAATGGCGGCGTGCTGCAGACGATTCAGGGATTTGCCGCAGCCGCAACGTCGGTGAGTTTCTCCGCCGACGCACAATTGCTTTCGGTGGTGAACGCCGATGGTCGAGTCTCCGTTTGGACGATCATGACGGCACGGCAACGTGAAATGTTCATTGATCCGAAAGTCAAACTGGCGACCTTTGGCGCGACCCCAACGACACTGCTTGTGGGACGTCACGCTGAAATCATCACAGCACAATCGCTGAGATTTCTGCAGCATCTGGACGGCAACACGCAACCGATCCGCGCGGCGGCGTTTCATCCGAATGGTTCGGTTGCTTATGTCGCTGCGGCGGATGGTTCGTTTCGAGGCTACTCGCCGCAAAACGGTCAGCCGACATTTTCAACTAGCCACGGAGCAGCCATCAATGATCTCGCGATCTCAGTGGACGGTCAGTTTCTGGTGACGGCCGGTGATAATGCCATCGTGCGGTTGTGGAATTCTGCCGGGGCAGGCGCGGGGCCGCAGCAGTTGACGGGTTTTTCCGGGCCAGTGATGCGAGTCGATTTGTCGGCTGATGGCAAGCAGGTTCTGGGCGTTGCCAATGGCGACAAGCCAACCGCTCATCTGTATGACTTTGCGAGCGGTCAATTGTTGCAGCGATTCACAGGGCATGTCGGATCGGGAGTCGGATGCCGATTCCTGCCAGTCACGACAAATGCAAATCCAAACTTTACTGAAACCATTGCTCTGACCGCATCGCCGAGCGGTGTGTTCTCATGGAACGTGGCGGCTGTGAGACAAATGTCGGGGCACACCGGTCCCGTGATGGCCCTGACCTGCATCCCACTGAATCCACGCCAGATTTTTTCCGGCAGCAGCGACACCACAATTCGTCGCTGGAACCTGGACAACGGTCAGCCAATCCAGCAGTACAACCACGGTGGTCCGGTAGTCGCCATAGCGGTTGCTCCGGATTTGCAGAGAATTGCTTCGGCCAGCGACAATCACACGGCGAAACTGTTCAACATCAACGGTCAGCAGATTGCTGAAATGCGAGGCGACATTCGCCGTCGTATCACGCTTACGCGAGCTCAGCAACAGGAAACGGCATCGACCGCTCGGCTGAACGTTGCCAAACAACTGGCTGACGCTGCCGAAAAAGACTTGCCGACAAAGACTACGGCGGAGAAAACACTAAACGACATGTTGACCGCGGCGAACGCGGACGTTGAGACGAAGAAGAAAGCCGTTGAGACTGCGTTTATCGAAAAGACTGTGTCCGAGAAGGCTGCGATTGATGCCTCGACTGCGGCAAAAGCTTCACTCGCCGAAAAGCAAACAGCCGAGCAGGCTGCGAAAGTAGCGGCGGCAATGGTTGTTCTGGCTCAAGCCACGTTGACACGTCTCACACAGGCTTCAAACACCCAACCGCAAAACGACGAACTCAAGGCCAAGGTGACGGTAGCCCAGACACAAATGGAAGCGGCTTCGCAGAAATCCACTGCGATGGCGGCGGCTGTGAAAGATCCAACGGACAGAGCCACGTCGATGTCAGCACTTGCCAACGAAGCCGCACAGAAACTTGCCACCTTTCAAAAGCCTTACAACGATGCAGTGGTCGCATTAAAAACCGGCGAAGCGACGCAAAAACTGCTGTCCCAGCAACAGAGGCTGGCTGCGAAGGAGCTCAAAGAAGCCACCGACTTGGTTCCAGTTCGCAAAGAGGCTGTGACGCGTGCGGAAACGTTACTGGCAGAAGCGAAGGCTGCCGTCGAAGCCGCCAACAAGCGTCTGGGTGAATCGGACCTTCCAATTCGGAGCATCGCGTTTTCACCAGACGGCAGCGTCCTTGCGACGAGTGGGGATTTTACCAGCGTGCATACATGGGACGCACAAACAGGTTCAGCCATCGGAAGTTTCGAGGGGCATTCCGCTTCCGTCAAATCGATCTCATTCATCGACCAAAAAACTCTGGTGTCTGCTTCTGATGATCGGTCCGTACGCGTCTGGGATGCGAATCCAGGCTGGATTCTGGAGCGTAAAATCGACAACATTGACGATCCGAACCTCATCGCACATCGCGTCACATCAATCGATTTTAATGCAGACTCATCGCAGCTTCTCATCGCCAGCGGTATACCTTCACGACGTGGAGAACTGCAGGTATTCAATGTCTTTGATGGTAGCCGAGTCCTCTATTTGCCGCAGGCTCACGACGACGTAATCTATTCAGCAAAATTTTCTCCCGACGGAAAGCGAATCGCGTCCGGCGGCGCAGACAAGTACCTGCGAATATTTGATATCGCCACCAGTCAGCAACTGCGCCGCTTCGAAGGTCACACCAGTTATTTGCTGGGCGTGGCATGGAAACGCGACGGTCAGATCATTGCCACGTCCGGAGCTGATAATACGATCAAGGTCTGGGAATCGGAAACTGGCGACCAGCAACGTACAATTGAAAATTTTGGCCGCCACGTGACGGCTGTTCAATACATCGGCGAAACGGACAACATTATTTCGTCGTGTGGTGACAAACTCGTTCGCATCCACAACGCCAGCAACGGCGGCGTGGCCCGCAACTTCGGTAACGCGACAGCTTGGCTTCACGCGGTTGCGATCACACCCGACGGTGCTATCGCCGCTGCGGGGGACGCTGCCGGGAATGCCTACTTGTGGAATGGAACCAACGGTCAGCAATTGAAGGTGTTGGGTTTGGATGGACGATAGCGGAGGCTGGATCCAGCGCCGTTCCGGCAACAGCGGCGAACACCTGCTTATTGTCCTTAATGCTGCGAGAAGCGCTCGTACAACCCGGCGTAGATACCATCGTGCGTCATCAATTCGTCGTGTGTTCCGCGTTCTACAATTTTTCCGTGGTCGAGGACGAAGACCTGGTTGGCGTGACGGATGGTACTCAGGCGATGAGCCACAACAAACGCCGTGCGGCCACTGAGTAGCACGTCCAGTGCATGTTGCAGCCGAGACTCTGTCGCGCTGTCGATGCTGCTTGTCGCTTCGTCAAGGACGAGGATGGCGGGATCAGCCAGCATGGCACGGGCGAAGCAAATCAGTTGCCGTTGCCCGGAACTTACAAACGCTCCCCCTTCACCGACTCGAGTGAGAAGTCCTTCCGGCAGCGCCGTCAGCAGGTCCAGACAATCCAACTTGCGCAGGACGTCAATGATGTCTGCGTCGGAGGCTTCGGGTTTCGAGAATCGAATATTTTCGGCCACGGTGTCGCAGAACAGAAAATTCTGCTGCTGCACAATTCCCAAACGGCGATGCAATGACTTACCCGCGATTTGTTGGATGTCGTGACCATCGATCAGAACCTGACCTTCGTTAGCAAGGTAAAACCGGCATACAAGATTGATGATTGATGATTTTCCGCTGCCAGTATGCCCTACCAGTGCGATGACTTCGCCGGGTTTCGCTGTGAATGAAATCGCATTCAGAACCGGACGATCGACATCGTAGCCGAATGTTACGTTTTTAAACTCCACCCGGCCGCTTACAGCATTCAGCGTCAGCGCATCGGGGGGATCAATCCATTCTGGTTCTGTATCCAGCAGACGATACAGTCGCTCTGCACCAGCCATTGCAGTCATCGCCTGATTGTATTGATTGCCGAGAATTGAAATGGGCGAAAAGAACAGATTCGCCATGAAGAAGAAACCAACGAGGTCGCCAATCTGCGTTGAATGTCCGGGCGTGAGAACTCGGTAGCCGCCAACCAGCAACAGAACGGCCATAAAGATCTGGCTGTTCAGTTCCAGAAGTGGCAGAAATTTGCCGTGCGTCTTCAGGACTTTGCTGTTGTAGCGGGAATGATCAAGCGACAACTCTTCAAAGATGCGTGCGTTTTCCTGCTGACGCACAAAGCCCTGTGTGACGCGAATGCCAACGACGGATTCGACAAGCGTGGCAGTGACACGACTGAATGATTCCCGCATGTTGCGCAACGCG
>JAYVNW010000085.1:0-1906 GCA_043758225.1 Candidatus Kuenenia sp.
ATTGATGTGATGCGAGATCTGGAAGAAGGACGCGGTGTTGATCCGGAAACGTTTGCGGCTTTGTATGCATTTGAAGATCAGGAACTTGGCGCTACCGGAAAAACGGAACGAATCTTTAAGCGATTTGGTGTGGATGTTTCACAGCACCTCGACAGCGATGATCATGGCCGCATTCGCTACAAAGGAAAAGTTGTGCAGATGTACTCAACCGACCGTCTGAATCAGCTCTTTAAGCGACGTGACGAATTGCAGATTCTGTCGAGCAACAAGTAATCGCATGCAACGCTTCTGGCTGTTCAAATCTGAACCCACAACGTTTTCTATTCAGGATCTTGCAGCAAGCAAGGGTAAAAAGACCTCCTGGGAAGGCGTTCGCAACTATCAGGCTCGCAACATGCTGCGGGATGAAATCCAACGCGGCGATGGCGTGTTGATTTATCACAGCAACGCTGACCCGATGATCATTGCCGGAACTGCTGAAGTGGTGAAGGCAGGTTACCCTGATCATTTTGCACAGCAGCCTGACCACAAATACTTCGACGAAGCCGCTTCACCGGAAAAGCCCATCTGGTTCATGGTCGATATCAAACTGGTGAACATTTTCAAGAACCCGGTCACTCGCGCGATGTTGGCGGAGCACCCAGTGACGTCACAGATGATGGTCTTGAAAAAAGGCAGTCGACTGTCCATCCAACCGGTCACGGCTGCAGAATGGCAGGCTGTGAATGAAATTGCGTCGATCGGAAAGTGACGCAAGGAATGACGCGTTTCGAAGGGACCGTGTTGCATGTCCCTTCTCCCCCGAGATCGGGGGAGAAGGTGGCCGACAGGCCGGATACTAGGGGGCTGACTTGTGATCGAATGTCCTGCACCGACGTCAGGTTGATTTGTATTTCCCCCTCACCCTGGCCCTCGTCCCCCGTGGAACATTGGTCATAATGGAAAATTGCTTGCGGGGGAGAGGGGACAATGACAAGCATTGATCTGAACTGCGATCTTGGCGAACTCGAAGGTCCTGAAGGCGAGGCCCTCGACGAAGAAATGATGACATACGTGTCATCGATCAACGTCGCATGCGGCGGTCACGCAGGCGACGCAGATCGCATCCGCAAAGTTGTCCGACATGCGTTGCAGTTAAACGTCGCTGTTGGTGCACATCCGGGGTATGCAGATCGTGCAAATTCTGGCCGCGTCGTTGTGCCGATGTCGCCAACGGAAATCTCGACACTCGTGTCGCAGCAGGTTCAGAGAGTTGCAGACATTGCTGATGAATTCGGCGGCAAACTGCATCACGTCAAACCTCACGGAGCACTTTACAATCTGGCGGCGACGTCCCCGGAAACAGCATTCGCAATCGCGACGGCAGTGAAGAATGTTGCCCCGACATGCCAACTGGTGGGACTCTACGGAAGCTGCTCAATTGCTGCCGCAATTTCGGTCGGCCTGAAGCCAGTCCTTGAAATCTTTGCCGATCGGAGCTACCTGGCCGATGGCACATTGGTGCCGAGAAACCACCCACAAGCAGTCCTTCATGATGCCGCCGAGATCGCAGCACGAGCTGTTTCCATCATCCAGACAGGCCGTGTCACCGCAATTGACGGCACTCCATTGTCACTACAGTTTGACACAATCTGCATCCACAGCGACACTCCGAATGCAGTCGCGATTGCTGCTGAGATTCGACGAGCCTTTGCAGAACAAAAAATTGCCGTCCATGCCGTCGCAAGTTGGTTCTCCTGAATCGAACAACGGCTCGGCTCCACTAACAGGATTTCTTCGTGCTCGACCAACCATTGACATTGAACCAGCAGCCGGTCGTCTTTGCTGTTGCGACCATGGATACGAAAGCCGAGGAACTGGCGTGGGTTGCCGGATGTCTGCAAAAAGCAAACGTTCCAGTCATAAC
>JAYVNW010000086.1:0-2732 GCA_043758225.1 Candidatus Kuenenia sp.
GGCTGTGTGAATCAAATGTGTTCGAAGTGAATTCTGCGAGAAGTAGTTCCATGTCTCGAAATTATAATGGCCAGACTGTTGGCGATTCTGGCCCGAATGGGCTGGTGCATCAGATTGTAAAGAAAACATTTTCGCGAGGCAGGCAGCTTGCGTTTAGGCCCGACTGGGCCGGCACAGCCTTTGCCGGGGCCGTGAGGCCCCGGAATTCGAATAGGGAGACCCAAAGGCCCGAAGGGCCGACACAACAAAATGCGATCAGGCTTCGGAACCTGTGTCGGGCCTTCAGCCCTTTGAGTGCTAGTCAGTTCTTACCGGGGCCTGACGGCCCCGGCAGAGGTTGTGTCGGCCCATCCGGGCCTTCATCCGGCAATGCTGGTTGCCTCATAACAAGTTTCTCCAGACCCATCCGGGCACGGTCACATCAGGACGCGACTGAAGTCCCGTCCTGCCGTTATGCGTTCCGGATCATTCGATGTTTGGCAATCTGCGTCCTTTTGCTCTCATCAGCCGTGATTGCGCAAGCCCAGGAACATTCCATCGCGCAGCCGGACGTTGTTGTCCCGTACTCGCCCGATCAACCAGCTTTGCGTGCCGATCAGGTCTTCATTCGCCACGAAGATTTCTTGAAGCTCTATCAGCAGGCAAATCCTGATGCATTGAAAGTTCAGGAGAACAATCCATTAGGATCGGGGGTGGTCGCGACTTTCTTGAAGGCGGGTACGCTTACTCAGGTGGACGGCACCAAATATGTGCTCAGCTTTGAAGGACGTTTCGTTGTTTCCAGCGATTCAGATCAAGCGATCAATGTGCCGCTGCCAATCGGACCTGTCGCCATTCGTTCTTTGCAGGTCGATGGCAAAGCTGGCTCGGTGCAGCCGCTGGTTGTGGGAGCTACGGGAACAGAAATACCAAACTTCGCCGCTCAGCAGGTGAACTCTCAACAACAGCAGGCGATGAACATCAATAGCGCTGCTGCAACGGCAGAAGGTCCAGCCTACGCAGTCGAAGTTACGGGCAAAGGATTTCATGTTGTTGATTTAAACTTTGATATCTCAGCGCAGATCGAAGGCGAACTTGGACGAGCCGACTTGCCACTGAGATCGGCGACAGCGGGAACTCTGGAATGGACGCTGCCTGCCGACGGTCTCGACGCCAAAATCAATGGCCGCACGAACGTGTACCGACGCGACGGTCGGACCATCATTCTTCCGATTGCACAGCTTTCGACCGTTCGATTGCAATGGCTGCCGAGGGTGCAAAAAGTGGCAGGTGATATTGTTTATCATTCGACTGTCAGCTCGGCGATGTCCGTGCAGGATTCCGGCATCATGTTACGCACGACGGTCACAGTGAATTGTCGACAGGGGGAAATCTCTGAACTGGACGTCACGATTCCAGAAGGCTACTCGGTGCAATCCGTCGTCGGCGAAGACGTTGCGGGCTGGACGGCTCAAAGCACTGATGCAACGCGATCAGTGAAATTTCAGTTTCGGCGGTCGGTCAACGATGCCACCAAAGTTACCATGCAGCTGTACGCAAGAGTTCCGACGGTCGAAGCGCTGGCATCACTGACAGTGCCGATTTCGATGGTTCGTGGAGCCAGTCGAGATACGGGAACAGTGATTCTAAAAACCGGCCCGCAGTTTCAGGTACGATCCGATTCGTTGTCTGCGGTCACTCAGGTCAATGCCAGCGAAGCGACAGTTCCGGATGGCGACGAACTTCCAGGTCGTCCGATGCTGGCATGGCGTTACACACGTCATCCGGCGTCTGTCACGGTGAAAGTTACACCGACAGCCGATGAATTTACAGTCCAGGCGATGCACGCCGTGCGTCTGGAAGAGCAGCGTCAATTGTGGAGCAGTCGCATGACTCTGCGAATCTCCGGGGCACCTCGTTCGCGAATTGACGTGACCGTGCCAAAAGACTTTCTGGCACTCGACGTCACCTCGACAGGTATGAAGGACTGGTATTTCACCGACGCTGCCGACGGCGACAACGCAAACGCAGACAGTCGCATCCTGAGCATTCAGCTTCAGGACGCTCACACCGGGGCGCTGCAGATCGCAATTCAAGGGCAGATGAATCGAGATGCTGATCGCAGTTTGCTGAAGCTGCAACCACCGTCGGTGATGAATGCAACGAAGGCATCATCGGAACTGGCAGTCTGGCTGGATGCGGCGTCGGAAAGCGCGGGGCTGGAAAATGGCAGCGACTGGACAGTGAAATCGACCGCCACAGTGAATCAAGGCTTTCAGGAAATCTGTGCGACTGCAGCATCGCTGGCTTTTCAGAGCAACGCTGTTCGTTCGGGATCGTTGACAGTGAAACTGCGTCAGGCGGTTTCGACGCTGATCGCCGAATCAGTCACCGTCACCGACGTCACGGAAACAGCACTTGAACTGACATTGGCTTTGAACTGGCAGATCAATCGCGCTGCGGCCGATCGCTTCGCAGTAGAACTGCCAACCAGCGTGGCGTCGATCATGTCGTTTGATGTTCCTGGTCAGCGGCGAGTTACCAAAGACGACCTTGGAGACGGGCGTACTCGAGTGACGATGCAACTTCAACAGCCTGTCACGGATCGTTTGTTTGTGCTGGGGACGGCCAGTTTGCCTTTGCCTGCCGACAAAATCATTCGCGCGGATGTGCCGAATATCATTGTTCCGCAGAATGCACCTTCGACACTGTCCGGGCAACAGCATTTCTGGGTATTGGTGAATCAATCAAAC
>JAYVNW010000087.1:0-2321 GCA_043758225.1 Candidatus Kuenenia sp.
GAACCCTGCGTTGCGGCGGCGTCAGCCGGTCGACTAACTGAGCCACGGTGCCCCGGATTTCAAAACATGATCTGCGGCACCAGACGTCGAGCACCTTCACTGCCGATCATTTCATGGGAGATCTGAACCGATCAGCCCGGCCGGCAGTCTGCTCAATCGCGTCGCCGCTCACGCTTTTTGAATGGAAACGTCGTCGCAACGCTTTTTGATCTCAACCGTACTGGATTGAATTCGAACTCAAACGAATCACAAATCAACAGAACCGACCACGTCGAACCTCCGCTCAAGCTCAGCAAACGGGGGCCGCCCCATTCACCTCGCCGGCGATCATCCTCGTATTGCGAAGGCTGATGCGACGGCGAGGCGAACGGGGCTCGCGGAACCATTAAGAAAACACAGACTGCCACGACGGCAACTTCACTGGAAAGGAAGCACAACCAGACCACAGCCTCAGCGATGGGGCCACGGACCGACCTGTATGATCAGATCAGTTGCACGCCACTGCGAACCGCCACATAACTGGACGCGTCTAAACTCCATTCCCTCCTGTCGGAGGGGGCCGGGGCAAGGACAAGAGCCGCACTTTTTGAATGGACCAGTGTCGTCACGGATAATTTCTACAGCCGTCCCGGAAAAGGCAGTCAACTCTCTTCTCCGGGACACCGAACTGCAAACGTCGGATTCTTTGAAATCGGTTTGTGATTCGGCAGAGCGCCGACAGATGTTTGAAGCAACTCGATCGCTGCCAGACGCGGCTCACGCCGCGAAACGGACAGCGACTGCCTTCACCTTAGAAATCAAGCAACCGCTCTCTGAATCCTTCAGCCTCGCCACCCGTAAACAGGGAAGCCGAAGCAGTACGATCGCGGGGAAAATTCTCCTCTCGAAAAAATCCTGCAGGTTTTACCGCGCTACCGGTACGTACTGCTTGACTTTAAAGGACATACAGATGTTTATCTTCCTCACTGAATACGTCGAATGTCGCATCTGTGATCAAGCCGTCGCGTTCTTTTCCTCTCATTGTTCCGGTCAATGTTCTCACGGATAGCCGGGCTTTGCCCAATGTCGCAGCGATCTCCAACACCGCCTCGACACCGGAAGCAAAAATTAGAATTGCCTTTCCGCTGCCCTTGAATTGCAATGCTCGTTCAGCGAGTTCCTTTTGAGGCTTCTTGCCGTCGGCGAGTTCGTGCAGGTGGAGGTTCTTTACGGACGTTATTCGCTGCGTAACAGTCGCATCAGCGTAGTCTTTGCCGTCAAGCTGAAATGGCGTTGCCGCTTTGCTGGTCGCCGTAAGTTCCATCACCCGAAACTTAGGCCAGGGAACAGTCGGCTCATTTTCGCTTTGTTCATGCTCAATACTTTCGATTAACGATTGAAATGCTGGTTCAAGGTGAGCTTCGTCGTGAATCAACAGTGCATCTTGTCCGAGAAACCCAGCATGTACCGGACGTTTTGCTCGCCCGATTCCGTAGCCACTGAACAACAGGCGACTGCCGATCATATCGACCGTTCCGGAGATCACGGCCGGGCGTGACGGGTCTTCGCACCATTCGCCATTGTCGGCAAATTGGCCTCTGAGAGTACTGATCGGAAGCAACCCGAACAAAGACTTAAGGTGCTGAAGTTCTGGAGATTTGTCGATAGCTCGCTGGTACTTCTCAACTTCGTCGGTGGTTTGGTCAACGACAGTACGTCGATTCACAACATAGATCAGCCGCCTCGGAATGCAGGCTTTGCTTGCAAGGGCAATTAACCACACAGCAATGACGCTCGTTTTGCCGAGCCCGGTGGGGATGCTACATGCCTTTGGGATAGCGCCCTTCGCGAAGTACTCTCGGTACAACCGTTCCTGCCACGGGAACGGCGGATACCCAGTCAGTTTTTCAAAATCGGAGGAAAACGTCATGGTGAATTGCTCAGCAAAGATTGACTACTGGCTGGAGGCAGAGTCGTCGTAGTGTTACGAGATTCAGGGGAATAACAACCGAACTATGGCGGCTGACATGGCCGCCTGTGTTGCGGGTAGTTTATATCACCTGTTTCAAGGCCACTGCTACGTGAGTCCAAATTGGGCTCAGCATTGCAGCACGATAACCGAGCGCTATGACAAATCGTGTCATGGACAGAAAGAGATTTGTTGCAGAATGCCGTGACACTGGAGCACTTGGCGTTGGGACTTCAAAACAAATCCTGAAAACATGCAGGCAATCAACAGCCCGGTATTGTTTGTTGTAACGCTGCACCGAGGCAAAATCGCTTGCAACTGCAAACACTCAAGCCTCACGCGGCGTTGCATATCGAATGGCAAAACCGAATCT
>JAYVNW010000088.1:0-4148 GCA_043758225.1 Candidatus Kuenenia sp.
CGACTGGCGATCGCGTCTGTTCTGCACGAGTGGGTTCTGCATTGTGATCGCCATTTTGTTTCGGGAACTGCTGTTCGGGTGCATCAGCCGCTGGACTACAGAACCGCAATATTCACATGGATTTGCGATTCCGCTCATGGCTCTGGGACTTGGCTGGTATTCTCGCAGCAAGTTTTTGCCGGGAGTGGCCCGCAGCAATATCCTGGGACTGTTGATGATCGTCAGTGGCATCATCGGGCATGCTGCAGCAATCTACTTCTACATGGAAGCAATCGACGCGATATCTTTTGTTGTCACAGCCTGTGGCACGACATTGTTGATCTGGGGGCGTCGTGCTTTCGCTGCATTGTGGCCAACGGTACTTTTTTTGGGATTTATGCTGCCACTGCCGTTTCAGATCGAACGTGCTTTGTCTGATCCGCTTCAGCTTTTCGGTGCAAGTGAGGCAGCATGGTACATACAGGCATGCGGTATTCCGGCGATCGCTCAAGGCAATACAATTCTGATGGGCGACACTCAGCTGGGAGTTGCTGAAGCATGCAGCGGACTTCGCATGTTGATGGTGTTCTTTGCCATCTCAACTGCTGCCGTGATCGTCAGCAAACGTACAGTCTGGGAAAAAATTCTGATTCTCTTCAGCGCACTTCCGATCTCGCTGATTTGCAACGTGCTGCGAATCGTGGCGACTGCGATTGCGCATCAGTCCCTAGGACGTGAAATGGCTGACCTTGTTTTTCACGACGTCAGTGGTTGGCTGATGATGCCACTCGCCATGCTGCTCCTGTTTCTGGAACTGAAACTGCTCGACGTTCTGTTTATCGAACGAGGCAAAGCACGTCCTGGCATGACGTATCACGTATCGACGCAACCCATTGTTGTGCAACAGGCACGCGGATGATTGCTGCCCGAACGGCGTATGTGGAAACTGAAACGATTGCTCAAATTTGAATCGCATTTACTATGTCAGAAAAACACTCAGAAACAAGTCTTTCCCGGCGCGACTTCGCGCTTTGTACCGGCGGTTTCTTTGCGCTGCTGGCTGCAAGCGGATCGGATGCTGTTCTTAATCGAGGTCTGAATGACCCCGCAGCGGTAAGAACCGCTGCCGCGCGATTGAATCTGATTCCTGAACAGATCGGTCTATGGACATCTTCGCCAGAAGAAATTGATGAGCGTGAAAAACGACTGGCTGGCATCGGAGGCAGCCTGCGGCGAACCTATCGCCATGCAGAAAACGGATACGTTGTTTCGATGACGGTACTTTGCGGTGCGTCTGGGCCGATGAGCGTGCATCCGCCAACTGCATGTTTCGAAGGTGTCGGCTACGAATTGTCCAGCGGTCCGACTGTCGTAACATTCAAAGATGCTGATGGTGGTGGCGACGTTGATTCGGTTTTGAATCGTGCCACGTTCCGACTGCATGATGCGACATCGTCAGACATCGTGCGTGTGTTGTGGGGCTGGAGTGACAATGGCATCTGGAAAGCACCGGAAAACCCCAGACTGACGTTTCGTGGCCAGCCGTATCTCTTCAAGCTGTACGTGGTCGATCGATCGCTGCAGCAGGCTGACGACGTTAAACAGGCTGAAACGTTTATGGAACAAGCATTGCCTGTGATTCGAAGGGGGTTGCATCAATGAGTGTTCTGGATACCAAATCTGAGCGTCGCAATCGCGTGATCAATCCGCGTGCTGCGTTGATTATTTTTGCGGTCGGTTTGGCCTTTATGTTCGGTACAAAGAAGCTGCATAGTCTGCAGTTTGGCAAGACCGTTGCATTCCTTCGGCAGTCGGCTTATGCATCGCTGGAAGCACAGGATTATCGCAAGGCTCGAACTGCGTTGAGTCAATACCTTGCATTCCGCCCATCGGATATGGAGGCCCGTGAAAAGCTGTCCGCATTGCTGTCCACGCACATTCGAACCCGATCTGCGCTGGAACAGGCGTTTCATATGAATGAAGAAATTCTGCGGAACAACCTTCCACAGCAGGAACTCAGACTTCAGCAGGCACGCATTGCTGTTGATCTTGGTCGATGTTCTGATGCACAGGCTCATCTGAAGATGCTGCAACAATTGAGGCCAGACTCAGCAGAAGTCTGGTATCTCAGTGGCCATTGTGCAAAAGAGGAACGAAAACCTGCCGAAGCAGCTCGCTGTTTTCAACGATCCATGGAATGCAAAAATCCACCTGAAGCCGCTTTCGAGGAATTGGCGTCCATGGCTGCAGGTAGTCCGCAGCTGAAACTTGATGCTGAAACAATTCTGGATCAGATGGTAACGACTTGCGACTCTGCTGAAGCCTTTCGAATTCGCGCGATGCGATTTGTGGAACAGGGAAAGTTCTCGTTTGCATTGCCGCAAGTCTGGAAAGGGTTGCAATCGGCACCCGATGATCTTGCATTGAATGCAATTCTTGTCACATGTCTGGGATCCAGAGATGACGACAACTCGCAACCACAATCAATTGCGGCAGGACGAATCAATTCATCCGATACCGAAACAACTCGTGCAATTCGCCATCTGCAGAATTGCATAGAGCGGAATCCACAGCAGGCATCTTTCCGAATACAACTGGCGGCGATGCTTTGGGAAAACACACAACACGTGGATGCGATTAAAGTTCTGGAAGCGGGGATTAGCCGTGACTCTCGCGCGTTTTCGTTGTGCGGAGTATTGATTGACTATTTGCTGACACTCGAACAGTCAGACAAGGCCGAACGATTGCTGAAGAATCTGCCAGCTCAAGCATTGGCGAATGGTGAGCGAGACTTGTTGATCGGTCGGTTGGAATTGTTGCGTAAGAACTGGAAGCCCGCCGAAAAATTACTGCAGCGAGCTGTTGCATATTCTCCGCCGGATTCAGGTTTGCATCAGCGAGCTCAAATGTTCCTGGCGGTCTGTCGTTCAAATTCGGGGAATGCCACTATTGCTGTTGATGCATTCAAAACCATACTGACGGCCGATCCTGACTCTGTTCCGGGTCGTTTGGGAATAGCGTCTGCATGGATCAAGTCCGGTCGAAAGGATCTGGCGATTGCCGAATATCGACAGTTACTCGATGTCCCGGGCGTTGCCGCATTTCTTGCAGATTTGACTATTCAGCGAAATCTCGAGCAACCGCCGGGGCTGCGAAACTGGAACGAAGTGGCTGATTTGCTACGTGATAAAAATCCACACATCACCGATACAACTCAACGCCTGTTGCTGCAGGCGGATCTGATGATGGCATCGGGCAGAATGACAGATGCAATTGCCAGCCTCGAAAAAGCCAAGGCTGCCAATCCTGCAAATGCATCGATCGAACGCGCACTGGCACGCTTGAGTGGCGAACGCAGCGGTGGACTTCAAGATCGCCTACAACAATTGGCAAATGATTCGCCAGAGAATTACGAATTACTTGCCGCACTGATTCGACAGGAACTGGGTGCCAGTCATGCTGATGCCGGTTTGAAACGACTCGAAAATATCGCGTCTGGTCAGCGCAATCCTCGGATGGATGCTGTGCAGTCATTGGTATTGGGAATCCGCACGGGCGAGAGAGTCCTGGAACTTGAAAAGTATCTTGGCCGAACTCAATACATGGAGTTGTTTCGCGATGCCGTTTGTCGTTATGCCTATCAACTGGCCGACCTGGACACTGGTCGTGAAGAAACGCTGGCACGTGTGCTGGCCCAGCAAGGGCGAGCAACAGAAGCCTTCAAACATCTTAGATCCTTAAAACCTGGCACTGATCCGGCAATTAAGGCCAGCGCAATTATGGCTCTGGTGCAACATGCGTCACCACGCCAGAGTATTCTGCGTGATGCAATGCAGGAACTTGTAGTCATGATCAATGCTACACCGGGCAGTGCAGCCTTGCGAATTTGCTATGCTGATGCGTTGCTGTATGACGAGCATCCTGAGACTGCGGCACAGGTTCTGGCTCAGATTCAACACATATCGCCGGACAATGGCGAAGTTGCTGCTCGTCAGGCGTGGATCCTGGCTGCCGATTCGAACTCGTTGCAGAAGGCGGCCGACTTAATTTCGCATGCAATTCAACGACAACCTGACAATGCTTCTTTTCATGTAATTGAAGGACGGGTTTTACTTGCACAAAAAAGATACCAAGACGTGTTGTCTGTCATGAATAAACTCGATACCAAA
>JAYVNW010000089.1:0-2167 GCA_043758225.1 Candidatus Kuenenia sp.
GGCGGAGTCATGACTACGGAGAGTTACGGTAATTTGGCGAATTACCGGTTGGTTGACGCAATGCTGATGGCGGCGATTTCCGTTCTTGGCTCATCACAAAATGTGTGGGCGGACGAAACCGATGCAATTGAAGCAGCGAATAGTATTTCTATCGTAGACGCGGCAGATCCGGAGAGGGCGACCCGAGTCGACTATGCGTTACAGATCGAAGGCACTCTCAATACTCCTTCCACGACGGGGACGTCGGACTGGAATCTGAGCAGCTCTGGAAAGTTCGTGTTCGATCAGCGGCGATTTCTGGCCGATGAATCTGGCCCATTTGGAATTCGCGCTGTGCGGCACTTTGAAAACGCGGAGACACATTCCAGTGTTGGTAAGGATCACAAAACGTCGGTCGTGCTGCCGAACCAGGCGACAATGATTCAGATTTACGGTACCGGCAATCAGATGCTTCAGCTAAGTCCCGATGTGCGGCTCAGTCGGGCGCAAGTCGATCTGTTGGAAATACCATGTGATCCGATTGTGGCCACGGGTTTACTTCCGGCAAGAAACCTGAAAGATAAAGATGAGAAATGGAATGCAGATTCCTGGGTGATACCGATGTTGGCTGGTGTCGATGCTGCCGTCAAGCAGTCAGCAAACTGTAAACTGAAGTCGCTCACATCAGCAGAGGCTGTTGTGGAATTTGAAGGCACAGCCGAAGGCGCGGTCATTGGATCGGCAACGAAGGTCACGATCAAAGGTCAACTTGTTTATGATCGAGCTGGAAGGTTCATTCGTTCATTTAATGCGGTGCAGTCGGAGAAACGTCAGCCTGGTCCGTTCAGCCCGGGTTTGAATGTGAAAGCGATAATTGAGTGGAAACAAACTCTCCTGCCCGCAGTCAGCAATTTGGCGGCAACGATGCCCGAAAATGTTCCAGATGAGCGGCAACTCCTGCTGACACTTGCAACGCCTGGTCGCGTGCTGTTGCTGCACAATCGCGACTGGCACGTGTTCCATGAAACGGCGGAAATGGTCATGTTACGAATGTCGCATGACGGTGGTTTGGTGGCCCAATGCAATATCTCGCCATCTCCAGCCGTCCCCGCCGGAGAATATACTTCCGAGCAGGAGTATCTTGCGGAAGTGCAGTCTGCGTTGACGGAACGCAAAGGTGCCATCAAATCTTCGAAGATTCATGACGACATCAACGGCTGGAGAATTCATCACGTGCGAGCGATGGGGAAGGCAAACGAAAAAGCGTTGATTTGGGACTATTTTCTTTGTTCCGCAAAGTCTGGTCAGCAACTATCAATGATTTTTTCGTACACAGCAGAGGACGAAAAATTCGTCGCCGGTTCACCCGAACAGATGCTGGGAACTCTTACAATCCGCCCCAGTCGTTCTAAAATCGCTCTGCCCCGCTGAGTCCTCGCGTTTCATATCGCGTGAAAATACAAGCTCCGAGGCCGATACGATCTTGCCTGAAAGGCAACGACTGGTCTACGATTGGATTGCGTGTTGCATCAGGATCGTGAAGAATCATCGTTCGGGCGAAAACGCAATGACCGTTTTTAATGACATCGCGGATCGGGCTGTTCCCATCGCGACCAATAGATTGTCGAAGGAAATTCAGAATGGCAACGCTCAGATCCGTCAGTCGCTGCAGTTTGCTGCTGGCGTTCATGACTCTTGTTCCCGAATCCCTCAAGGCGGCGGACAAGATCGTCCTGACGGCTGATGACGGAAAGACCGCTCAGATTGTGGCATCGATGGTGTCCAGTCGGCATATCAATCATCCCGAAATCAACGATGCTTTGTCGGAAAGACTGCTGAAGCGATATCTTGAAATATGGGACCCGCAAAAGCTGTATTTCCTGCAGTCCGATATCGATGAGTTTTCGAATGAGAAGACGTCTCTGGACGATGAAATTCTGAAAGGTGACGTGCAATTCGCCGCAAAAGTTTTCGAACGCTTTCGATCCCGCATGGACGTGCGAGCTGCCAAGCTGGATGCTTTGATCGATATTGATCCAGACTTCACTGTCGAAGAAGAAATGATTCGTGATGCAAAGGAAATTCCATGGGCGGCGGATGAGACTGAGTTGGACGAACGTTGGCGCAAGCGAATCAAGTTTGACCTGCTGATGCTGAAAATGGACGACACGGATCTTGACGAAGCTCG
>JAYVNW010000090.1:0-3150 GCA_043758225.1 Candidatus Kuenenia sp.
GAATATCCTCGTGGAGTTCTCACTGTACCACACAAGTTTTGCCGTTAAAAATGTGAATAACGCGGGAACGCTTCGTCCACGAACGATCCTCAGGACGAACTTCGACCGTGAATTGAAGTCTCAATCAACTGCAGAATTTGCTCAGCTACGTCCTGCTTCGTGCCTGAATAGGCCGCAATCGTTTCGTTGTCGGGTGACAGGATATCAACGGAGTTCGTGAGCGAGCCGATAGCAGATGTGTCGTTTAGAACTATGCAGTCGCACTTCTTCATCCGAAGTTTTCGCATCGCATTGTTGCGAGGGTCCTGGGACTCCAATGCAAAGCCGACAATCCAGCGGTGCCCTTTTTGGCTGCCAAGTTCTGCAAGCACGTCAGACGTTTCCACGAGTTCCAGTACCATCGGCTGACCGGTCTTCGTGATTTTCCCAGTGATGCGTGATTTCGGCCGGTAGTCGCAGACGGCTGCAGTTGCAATGACTCCATCGCACCCTGGAAAAAGCTCCAGACACCGCTGACGAAGCTGATCTGTGGTCTCAATGCGATGAACTTCGCAGCCTTCCGGTGCTGGCTGTTCGACCGGGCCCGTTACAAGCACAACTTCATGTCCAGCGGCAATTGCAGCTGTGGCCAGGGAATACCCCATGCGCCCGCTGCTGGCGTTGGAAAGAAATCGCACGTCGTCGATGTATTCGCGTGTCGGACCGGCTGTGATCAGAATTCTCATCGTGCAGTATCGCCAGCCAGCACGGTTTCCATTTCCCGCAGGATTCGTTCCGGATCTGCCATGCGGCCCGACCCAACCTGGCCGCAACTCAGCCAGCCTTCTTCCGGACCAACGATGCGGTAACCATCTTCTTTCAACTGCGCAACATTGCGTTGCACAGCTGGCTTCGCCCACATATCGCAGTTCATGGCTGGTGCAATGATCACTGTGGCTGTTGAAACCAGCATTGTGGTGCTCAATAAATCATCGGCCATTCCGTGCGCAAGTCTGGCAATCGTCTGTGCTGTTGCCGGCGCGATGACAACCAGCTGCGCTCGCCGCGCGAGTCCAATGTGTTCGCCCTGGAAATGTTCGTGCGCTTGAAACGCATGACTGTGCACTGGTCGCCCTGTCAGCGCTTCGAATGTTGTCGCTCCGATAAACTGATGAGCAGACTCCGTCATGATCACAGAAACTTTTGCCCCCAATTGCACAAGGCGACTGCAGAGGTCTGCAGCTTTGTAAGCTGCAACTCCCCCGGAGACGCCCAGCAGAATTTCACGGTTGGCAAGATCACCGGACATGATCGATTCTTCACAATCAACACTTACAGGTCGTCAATTCCCGGGCCGCCATCGTCAGCCAGCAGTCGGTCGAGTTTATCGACAAGGGGAGACTGATCGTTAGTTGCCTTTACGTTTCCGGAGTCATCAAGATAGATCTTGTCGCCCATGATCTCCGCAACAACGATCTGCATCAGATCTTTTGTATTCAGATCGACAAGAGGTCGCGCGCCACGATTCAGTGCGACCATGCGCTTTTGAATCATTGCTGTCAGTTTGAATCGTCCGCCGACTTTACGGGCGATTGCGTCTTCACGAAATTCATCAAGCATCTTGAGCCATCTCCTCCGCTTTCAGTATCGCACAGATCTCGCTGACTGCGGCTTCCAGCTGATCGTTCACAACCACGTATTTGTATCGATCGGCCAGCTGCAGTTCTCGTTCTGCGGTCGCCAGACGACGTTGTATCACTTCTTCAGATTCCGTTCCCCGAGCTCTCAATCGACGTTCAAACTCCGCCGGGGAAGGCGTCTTCAGGAAAATCGTAACAGCATTTGGGTATTGCTGCATAACCTTCAAGGCTCCCTGGACGTCGATTTCCAGGAATGCCCAACCATTTTGTTTCCACGCACGATCCAGTTCTGATCTTAGCGTTCCATAAAGGTATCCCGAAGAAAAAACCTCCGCATGTTCCAAAAACTCTTTGTTTTTCAGCTTTTCGCGAAAGTTTGCGTCCGTCAAAAACCAATAATCATCGCCATGGATTTCCGCAGGCCGCGGCGGGCGAGTTGTTGCCGAGACCGATTTTACGAGCTTCACCTCCGCGCGTGCCACCAGTTCCCGCACGAGTGTTGTTTTTCCACTTCCGCTGGGGCCCGACAATACCACGATGCGTTTCGGTCCATTCTGAACCATTGCCACCAGTCTACTGATTCTGTTCGTTTTGCATGTTATTCAACGTTCTGCAGCACTTCGCGCATGCGTTCGATGGCAGCTTTCATTTCGACAACGCTCAAGGCTATTGTCACGTTGTTCGCCTTGGAGCCTGTCGTATTGATTTCACGGAACATCTCCTGCCCGATGAATTCAAGCTTACGGCCCTGCGATGAGCTGCCATTGAGTAGTCTAAGAAACTGTTCTGTATGACTTCGAAGACGTGTGATCTCTTCGTTGATATCGCATCGATCTGAGAACAATGCAACTTCGCGGATAACATCATTCTCACTGACAGAAATCGACGAATCGGCGATCAGGCGTCTTACGCGTTCCATGATTTTGTCGCGATACTCCATGACCACCTGTGGAGCAAGTTCCGCTACTTTTTTCACTTCTGTTTCAATCACCTCGCACTGACGTTCCATGTCCTGCCGCATGGATTCGCCTTCACGCTGGCGGAAATCATCGAAATGATCCAACGACTCTGAAAGACATTTTTCGACGGCGGGCCAAAGAGAGTTCACGAGTTCGTCTGGTAGTTCAGTCTGTGTAACAACGCCGGGCAACTGGAGTAAATGCCCGAGATTTGGCCGGTTGCCGTCCGCTGCTGCGATTTCAGACAACTGCTGTTGATATGACTTCAACAGATCCTGATCAATTTTGTATTCGCTTTGACCACCATGAAAACGCACGCGAATCGAAAGCTGAATCGAACCACGGGCCACGCGTGAACGAATTAGTTTTTCAATTTCCGCTTCAAAGCGGGCTACTGAATCCGGCATCCGTACGGATAACTTCAAGT
Source organism: Candidatus Kuenenia sp. (assembly GCA_043758225.1). Lineage (GTDB taxonomy): Bacteria > Planctomycetota > Planctomycetia > Planctomycetales > Planctomycetaceae > SXXK01. The sequence continues at coordinate 3,006 of JAYVNW010000090.1, forward strand.
AGCGATTATTGACGGATTTGATTTCGGAACTGACATGGACTCCGTCCGAATCGAACGAAGCGTTGCCAAATCCCGTCATGCTGAGCAGCACGCTAGAATTACCTTACAAAAGAGCGTTCCAGGTATTTTCAGAAGCGTCAGCGTT
>JAYVNW010000091.1:0-3271 GCA_043758225.1 Candidatus Kuenenia sp.
GCGCGAAGACATGTCAGAGTTTCTGCGATTCACGGAACTGGCGACCAAAGGCGAAAAACAGTTTGTGCTATCACATTCGGCGCAGACGACGCCGTACGCAAGCACGACAGAAACTGCGGACTACCTGTTGGAGACGCTGCAGATCGCCAGAGTCGCCGACTCTACGATTCAACGACCGCTGTTCACGCAGACATCAAAGGCTCAGCAAGGGAAATTTACTATGCTGGGATTCAGCGGAGAAACGGGCCAGCATCATATGCAGCATCTTCATCAGATCGATCTGCTGTGGAGTTCGCTCGATGGATTTGAATGAGCGGCGGCTGGATCAAGTGCTGGGCCTATGTCGCAAACGCTGAAACAGGATTTGTTACGGACCGTCTTGATGACGCCCGATTGCCGCACCGGCAATCGGGTTCACCAACTATTGACTATGGTAATGCTACGGTCTTGAGGTTCTGTGGGCTGTTGTCCGGATGAACCAGAATCAGTGCGGAATGAGCATTCAGCTTGTCCATCTGAATGACGCCTGCCATGGATTCCACTTTGTCAAAACCCTGGCCAGCGACTCCACCGCCACGAACGGGTTCGGTCAATCCTTTGTTCTCTTTCAAACCGGCGGTCGAAATCTTCATTACGCCACGAGCGCTATTGCTCAGCAACAAGTAAGACGCCCCGTCCTTTTCGTAGGAGATCATATCGAGCGGGCGGTTCATGTTGCCAAGTTCTGCAACTGTTGTGGCCTTTAGTTTTCCACCAGAGGCTTCAAGTTCTTTGACTGGTATACGTACCAGCGGAGTGCAGACGTATGCGCCAAGGATATTTGGTTCACCGTCGATCATGATTGGTACAAAGGTCCGCATCGCAGAACCGTCTTCCGACTTTCCATGAGCCGCATGGTAAATTTCAATGCCCATGCCTTTGTCAGATTCGCTGAATGGGAAATTCAGTTCGCGGACAGTCGATGGAGATTCTTTAGTACTGAGTCCGGACACGAGAACTTTGTTTTCAAAGTAGGCGATGTCCGTAATGGATTCCATTCGCCGATTCATCATGCGACGCCCTTCGCCGCTCATTTTGTCTTCCGGTGCATTGGACAGCATGGCTTTGGAAAAACGGACGTCTTTGAGTGAAAGAGGTGTAATCTTTCCGCCACCGTCGATTTTCACGAGGGCCGCTTTGTCGTCAGCAGTCAGCGCGATGAATGCAGAACCGGTGCGGGGATTCACCGTAAGGTCATTGATATCGACCTTTGCCGCGTGCATCACATCGCCGATGGCCTTTGGGAGGTTGTCGATATTGATCGATGCCTTAGACGCATCGCCTTCTGTATCGCCGGTTGCGATTGCAAATATCGTCGCTGCTTTCGCATCGCCCACAAACAGAATGTCTTCCGGCCCGAATGCCAGATGAGTCGCCGATTTCATCTCCGGCGTGCCTTTTTCAAGCCCTCGAATATCTGCCGCATGTGTGGCAGCAGATACGAAACTGATCAATACCACAAATGAAAACACCTTAGCGTACATCCTAAACTCCTTTGTGATCCGGACTAAGCAGGCTTAAGTCAAAACGTGCAACCGGGGATTATCTCCGATCGAGGGATGAAAGCAAACCTGCGTCGAGATTGCAGGCATCTTTGAGTGCGGGGAGTATCGAGATCATCTGATCGCTGACTTTCGAATGTTCCAGTTGCAACACGTCTGCGCACTGAGCCAATTGTGCGGAAATAGACGACGAGCCTGCGTTATCGTCAGATCTGCCTTGGTGTCCCCAACAGGGAATACAAAATCGTTCATTTGTCCCCGAGATTCACCGGCATCGTTGCAATCGGGGAACTAGAGTTGAAAAGTCCGGGACTGCTTTGACGTGGTAACGGGAGTTCATGGCAACGTTTCTGCGACGTTTGTCGCCCTGAATCGTGAGTTCTTTGAGTGTCGAACCCTGTTGCTACGCTTCCAAAATCTCCATCCGCGCAATCGCGGACCGCTGACATTGCGCGATCGCAGATTCTGACGATCAACCTGGAAGATTATTTTCAGGCCGGCGTGTTTCATCAGTACATCAGTCCTCGTAACTGGTATCGATTCGAATCGCGGCTTCAGAAGAACACCGAAGACACACTCGCCTTACTTGACGAACACAACACCAAAGCAACATTTTTTGTACTTGGATGGATTGCCGAACGATATCCGGAGCTCGTCCGTCAAATCGCGGACCATGGGCATGAAATCGGTAGCCGCGGCTTTCTGCATCAGCCGCTACTTAAACTCAGTGAAACCGCTCGCCGCGAAGACCTGGTACGATCGAAAGCATTGCTGGAAGATACAATCGGCCAAGCTGTGACGGGATTCCGCCTGTCCGATGGCTGGCTCAAACGACGAGATCTAGGGTTTTTGGATGAAGTTCAGGAGGCTGGATATCTTTACGATTCCAGTCTTATGCCTCGCCGACGTGATTTCTGGCGTCAGCCATGGCGACGTTTCGTTCATAAGCACGAATGTCGCAACGGGTCACTGATTGAAGTACCACCATCGACGTCGCCGATGAGCGGAGCGTGGATGCCAATTGCCGGTGGGAACTATCTGAGGCAACTTCCCGAAAACATGATGCACATTGCGGTGTCGAACTGGATCGAAAAAGAAGCTTCGCCGTTTGTAATGTACTTCCAGGTCTGGGAACTGGATGCTGATCAGCCGCGTCTGAGTGTGACGAGTCGCCTCGCGAAAGTTCGGCACTATCGAAATCTCGGATTGTATCGCAAACTGCTGCCTCAATATCTGAAGTCCGCGAAATTCACGTCGATTGCCGGCCACGCAAAGCTTGCCGATAGTCCCGTTCACGAATTGAATCAACGGACTACTTTTGCGTTACTGCCGCGTCTGCGAAACGCATGTTCGCAGCCTTGTGTTTCGGCACAGCAAAGTGCAGAAAAGAACGCCACAGCAAGACTTACGCCTGAGTCAGATCGTATTCCGGTGACGCTGGTCATTCCGTGCTACAACGAAGAGTCTTCACTGCCTTACCTGCACCGCACGATGCAGCATCTCCGGCACGCACTCTCGGCGAAATGGGATCTAAAAGTTCTGTTCGTGGATGACTGCAGTTGCGACAACACTTATGAAGTTCTGCAAAGACTGTTCGGGGAAGACTCCGACATTCAGATCGTGCGACATGAAACCAACAAAGGCGTGTCGGCAGCAATCCTGACTGGCATCAATGCTGCCAAAACTGATGTTGTCGCATCCATGGACTGCGACTGCTCCTACGATCCGCT